>DATABP010000001.1:0-1643 GCA_036259515.1 Thermoanaerobaculia bacterium
CGGCCGCGCAGGACCCGCCGCCGGCCCCGGCCGACCCGCTCGGCACCTTCGCCGAGGAGACCCGGGTCGCCTGGGTGCTGGTGCCGGTCGGCGTCGCCGAGGACGGCCGCTGGCTCACCGATCTCGACCGCGGCGACTTCCGGCTGGCGGTGGACGGCCGCCCGGTCGACTTCCCGGACTTCGAAGGCGGCGAGGCGCCGGTGTCGCTGATCGTGCTCCAGGACCTCTCCGGCTCGATGGCCAACGGCGGGAAGCTCGAGGCCTCGCGCGCCGCGCTCGAGGTGCTGATCGACCAGGCCGGGCCGGGCGACGAGCTGGCGCTCGCCTCGTTCGCGGGCGGCGAGCTGGCGGTGGAGGTGCCGTTCACGCGCGACGAGTCGGTGGTCGCCGAGGCGATGCGGCTGTGGCAGGGCTACGGCACCACGGCGCTCCACGACGCGGTGGCCTGGATCCCCGAGATCGCCGTCGAGGGCCGCCACCCGCGGCGCGCGGTGGTGCTGGTCACCGACGGCGTCGACAACGCCAGCCGCCTGTCTCCCGACGCGGCGCGGGCGGTGGTGCGCGGCGCGCGGCTGCCGGTGTTCGTGCTCGGCCTCGGCCGCGAGGGGCTGGCGCAGACCGCCGGCGACCTCGCCGGCGGCGGCGAGCAGACCTATGGCGCGCTCCTCCAGCGGCTCGCCCGCGCCACCGGCGGCCGCTACCTGCCGCTCTCCCGCCCGGCCGAGGCCCAGGCCGCGGCCGAGGACCTGCTCGACGAGCTCAGACATCAGTACATCCTGGCCTTTCCCATCTCCCCGGAGCCGGCCGAAGAGCGGCTCCTGGAGGTGTCCGTGAAGAGCGACGGCGCGACCGTGTACCATCGCCGCGCCTATTTCGGCGGGCCGCCGATCGGCTGAGGTGCGAGGGATCCCGGCGGACCGCTCCATTCGCAAACAGGAGGACTCGGTATGGATCGGAAGCTTCTGGTCGTGTTCACCGTCGTGGCCGTGGCCGCCTCGGGCTGCGCCACCAAGAAGTTCACCCGCGAGGCGGTGGCCGAAGAGTCGCAGGTGATCAACCAGCGGATCGACGGGGTCGAGGACCAGGTCGAGCAGAACCAGACCCGGCTGGCCACCCACGAGACGCGCATCGAGCAGACCGCCGGCGAGGCGCGCGAGGCGTCGCGCACCGCGCAGGAGGCGCTGGAGCGGGCGCAGGAGGCGGGCCGTCTCGCCGAGGGCAAGCTCCTCTACGAGGTGGTGCTCACCGATCAGGACGTGCGCTTCGGCTTCGACCGCAGCGAGCTCTCCCCGGAGGCGCAGTCGGCGCTCGACGAGTTCGCGGAGGGCCTGAAGTCGGAGAACGCCAACATCTACATCGAGATCCAGGGCCACACCGACGCCACCGGCGGCGACAACTACAACGAGGAGCTGGGTCTCGACCGCGCCGAGGCGGTGCGCCGCTACCTCAACCGGACGCACGGCATCCCGCTCCACCGGATGAACGTCATCTCCTACGGCGAGGCGTCGCCGGTGGCGGACAACGGGAGCCGCGAGGGCCGGGCGCAGAACCGGCGCGTGGCGCTGGTCGTGCTGGCGTAGCCGGCGACCCCCTCTCGGAACGCGGAACCGCCGCCGACTCGCCGGCGCGGCGAGTCGGCGGCG
>DATABP010000002.1:0-1639 GCA_036259515.1 Thermoanaerobaculia bacterium
CGCGCCCGCCGCCGCGGCGGGCGCGGCGGCCCGCGCCAGGTACAGCTCGCCGAACCCGAGGTCCTCGAGATAGTCGAGGAGCGGCGCGAGATCGGCGGGCGAAGGGGCGGTCATGGAACGGCGGGCACAAGGTCGGGAGCGCGACGCTAGCTTATCCCGCCGCCCCCACCGCGCCGCCCGGGCCGCGGTCCTGCCGCCGGGCACCCCGGCCACGCCCCCGCGGGCCCTCGGCACTCCCTCTCGCCTCCCCGCTTTTGCGCCCGCCGCCCCCGATGCGACAGAATCGCCCGTTCCCGGATCCCCGCCGCCACCTCCGGCCCGGGCACCGCCCGCGGACCTCCCACGCCGATCCCTCCCATGCGAGAACGACAGGACGTCATCTTGGGCGCCGGCCTCGCCGGGCTGACCGCCGCGCTGACCTTCCGCCAGGCCGGCGAGGACCACTGGCAGGTCTACGAGCGCGAGGACCGGGTGGGCGGGCTGGCGCGGTCGATCGCCGTCGACGGCTACCTCTTCGACTACGGGCCGCACATCCTGTTCACCATCGACGCCGAGATGGAGGCGCTGATCCGCGACTGCCTGGGCGACAACTTCCACGCCCAGGAGCGCAAGGCGTACATCTACCACCGCGCCCACGACCTCTACACCCGCTTCCCCTTCCAGGCCCACCTCTACGGGCTGCCGGTGCCGATCGTCGAGGAGTGCCTGGTCGGGCTGGTGCGGGCGGTCGAGAGGCAGGCGCGGGGGGAGTTCGCGCCGGCGAACTACGAGGAGTGGATGCGCGGCTTCTTCGGCGAGGGGATCGCCGAGCGGCTGATGATCCCCTACGCCCGGAAGATCTGGACCGTCGAGCCGTCGACGATGGACTTCTCGTGGATCGGCCGCCGGGTGCCGACGCCGGAGGTCGAGCGCATCGTCCGCGGCGCCTTGACCGACGATGTCGAGCTGGTCGGCGCCACCTCGAAGTTCTGGTACCCGAAGCGGGGCGGCATCGAGCCCCTGCCGCGGGCGCTCGGCGAGCGGGTGGGGCCGGTCCACCTGTCGCGCACCGCCGAGCGCATCGAGCTGCCGGGGCGCCGCGTCGTCTTCGCCGACGGCGAGGTGGTGCCCTTCGAGCGCCTGGTCTTCACGCTGCCGCTGCCGCTCCTGCCGCGGTTCGTCGCCGACCTGCCGCCCGAGGTCGAGCGCGCCTGCCGCGGCCTCCGCTACCAGGGGATCTACTGCGTCAATCTCGGGATCGGCCGCGAGGCGATCTCGGACAAGCACTGGGTCTACTTCTACGAGGACGAGTTCCCCTTTCACCGCCTGTCGTTCCCCGCCAACTTCAGCCCCGACACGGCGCCGCCGGGGAAGTCGTCGATCTCGACCGAGGTGGCGTTCTCGGCCGAGCGGCCGCTCGACCGCGACCAGGCGGTGGAACGGACGATCGCCGGCCTCCGCGCCGCGAAGATCCTCCGCGACGACGATCCGATCGAGCTCGTGCACAGCGAGGAGATCCACCCCGCGTACGTGATCTACGACCTCGACCACGCGAAGAACGTGGAGATCGTCCGGGCCTTCCTGCGCGAGCACGGCATCGTCTCCGCCGGGCGCTTCGGCGAGTGGCAGTACTTCAACATGGACCACTCGATGCGGAGCG
>DATABP010000003.1:0-2876 GCA_036259515.1 Thermoanaerobaculia bacterium
CGACGCGCCCCCGGCGGTCGCCGGCGACGGCTCGCCCTGACCGGGCGGCAGGACGGCCGGCGAGGGCGTAGCCCTTCTACGCCGACCCCGCCGCTCCCCCGCCCCCGCCGTCCTGCCGGCCGGGCCACGCCAGCTCGATCAGGCTGCGGTAGGTCTGCAGCTTCCGCTCGCTGACCGAGAAGAGCTGCGCCGCGGTGAGGGCCGAGGCGGCGTGGGCGGCGAGGAGGTCGAGGATGTCGCGGTCCTCGGCGGTGAGCGCCCGCTTCTGCTCGAACAGCTCGAGGAGCGCCAGCACCCCGGCGGTCTGGCCGCCGAGGTTGAGCGGCACCGCGGCCAGCGTGCGCAAGCCGCCGGCGGCGGGCTCGTCGGGACCGGCGATGCGCAGCGCGCCGTCGGCGAGCGCGCCGTCGATCAGCGGATCGCCGCCGGCGTAGCGGCCGCCGGCGAAGCGGGGATCGGAGGCGGACGGCTCGGCGGCGTCGCCGCGCCGGCGCCCGGCGGTGCGCTCCATCGCCACCCGCAGCGTGCCGTCGTCGTCCTCGAGCAGCAGCACGAAGCGGCGGGCGCCGAGGAGGTCGACGGCGATCTCGGCGATCGCCGCCTCCACCCCGAGCGGATCGAGCGCCGCGTGGAGGTGGTAGGTGGCGACGTAGAGCGTCATCAGCCGCTCGGCGCGGCGCTCCGCCTCGACCAGCCGCGCGCTCAGCTCGCGGCGGTCGTTCTCCGCCGCCTCCAGCCGCCGCTCGAGGCCGCGCGCCACCAGCTCGGCGCCGTCGCCAGCGGGGGCGGGGGCGGCGGGCGGCGCGCCGGGGGCGAGGCCGTCGAGCAGCTCCTCGGCGTCGGCGATCGCCGTCGCCAGGCCGGAGAGCAGCTCGGCGAGCTCGGCGGCCGCCGGGGGCGGCGTCGGCGTCCGTCCGGGTGGAGGGGCAGCGCTCATCGTCGTCACCTGGGACCGTCCATTGTAAGCCGGCCGGCGGTCCGGCGGGTGTTAGATTGCCGTCCCGGTGACCCGCGGCCCCGCCCTCTCCGATCCCGCGCCCGGAGCCGCCTCGCCGATCCCGGTGCGCACCGCCGACGGCTGGACGATCCACCTCCACCGCCACCCGCCGGGCGGCGATGCCTCACAGACCGACCCGCGCCGCCCGGTGCTCCTGCTGTCGCCGGGAATGATGCTCTCGGGCCGCAGCCTCGACCGCCCGCGCCGGCGCGGCATGGCGAGCTGGCTCGCCGCGCGCGGGCACGCCGTCTACCTCGTCGACCTGCGCGGCCACGGCGCCAGCCGGCCGGCGGCGGCCGAGGGCGGCGACTGGACGTACGACGAGATCGTCGCCTTCGACGTGCCGGCGGCGGTCGAGGCGGCCGCCGCGCTCCACCCCGGGCGCCCGCTGGTGTGGATCGGCCACAGCCTCTCCGCCCACGCCGGCGCCGCCGCCTTCGGCCAGCGCCCCGACCTGCCGCTCGCCGCCGCGGTGCTGATCTCCCCGGTGGTGTGGATCCGCCGCCACGAGCCGTCGGTGGCGGTGTGGGCGGCGAAGCGGCTGACGCTCGCCGCCTGGTGGGGGCTGACGCGGGCGGTGGGGTACACGCCCGCCCGGCGGCTGCGGATCGGCAGCGACGACGAGGCCCCCGGCTACGTGCGGCAGTTCGTGGAGTGGGCGAAGGCAGATGCGTGGATGAGCCGCCCCGAGCCGCCGGGCCCGCCGGCGCCGTGGCGGGGGCGGGTCGACTACCTCGCCGGCCTCGCCCGCGTCCGCTTCCCGGTGCTCGTCGTCAACGCCCGCGGCGACCGCTGGATCGCCCGCACCCCCTGCGTCCGCCGCTTCGCCGCCGCCTTCGTCGCGGCGCCGGTCGAGTTCCTCGAGCTCGGCCGGCGCGAGCTCGGCACCCGCCGCGAGCCGGGGCACATGACGCTGGTCAAGGACCCGGTCGCCGAGGCGGCGTGGCGGGCGATCGCGGAGTGGATCGATCGCCTGCCAGCCGCGCCCTGAGCCCCATCGCGTCGCGCGGCGCGTGGGCGAGGGCGTCGTTGTCGAAGTAGACGTAGACGTCGCGGCTCTTCCGCTTGGGCGGCGCGCGGCCGGTGATCCGCCGCGCGTCCTCCGGCTCGCCGCCGTCGCGCCAGCGCCGCACCCGCTCCGTCCAGAGGTCGAGCGCTGCCTCGTCGTAGCGGCTGGCGTAGGTGTGCGGCGAGCCGTGGAGGCGCACGTAGACGAAGCCCGCGGTCAGCTCCTCGACCAGCGGCCACCTGCCGGCGTCGGAGACGACCAGCGCCATCCCCGCCCGGCGCAGCACGTCGATCAGCGCGCCGTCGAGCATCCGCGGGTCGCGCACCTCGAAGGCGTGGCGCAGCGGGCGGCGGCGGTCGACGTGGTAGGAGGCGCGGCCGGCGACGCGCTCGTCGTGGTCGGCGGCGAGGCGGGAGGCCTCCTCGGTGTCGCGCGGCAGGAGGTCGCAGAAGGCGGCGATCCGCTCCGGCGCGAGCCGCAGCCCGTCGGGGAGCTGCCAGAGGACCGGGCCGAGCTTCTCCTCCAGCCGCAGGAGGCCGTTGGCGAAGAAGTTGGCGAGCGGCGCCCGCGCGTCCTTGAGCTTCTTGTTGTGGCTGATGAAGCGGCTGCCCTTGACCGCGAAGACGAAGCCGTCCGGCACCGCGGCGGCCCACTTCTGGTAGCTCGCCGGCGACTGGAGCGAGTAGAAGGAGCCGTTGATCTCCACCGAGTCGAGCGTCTCGCCGACGAAGTCGAGCCAGCGCGACTTCGCCAGCTCGGGCGGGTAGTACGGCCCCCGCCAGGAGTCGTAGCTCCAGCCGGAGACGCCGACGTAGGCACGGCCGCGGGCCATCGGCCGGCGGGGGCGTGCGAGAACGGTTCCACGGCGGC
>DATABP010000004.1:0-7953 GCA_036259515.1 Thermoanaerobaculia bacterium
CGCCGCCGGCCGAGCGGCCCGCGAGCGCCGGAGCCGGCGCCGGCACCGTCGCGCCCGCACCGGCCGACCACTCCGCCGCGGCGGCGGCTCCGTCCATCGTTTCGGCTCCGGACCTCGGCGATCTGCCGCTGACCGTCGCGGCGGGCGCCGTGGCCGGCGCCGCGCATCTCCGCTGCGGCGACGCCGCCTGGATCGGGATCCTCTCCCTGGAGAGGGGTCCGCTGCTCGCTCTCGACCCGGCCGCCCGCGCCGCCACGACCCTGCTGACCCTGCCCGGAACCTCACCGCCCGCCGCCCTCGGTTCCCTGCCGCAGCCGCTCCCCGAGCTCCCCGCCGGCGCCCTCTATGCGGTCACGTCCGCCGGTACGCTGCTGGCGATCGACGCCGCGGCCTTCGCGCCCGCCTGCTCCCGACCGCCGGCCGGTGCCGCACGGACCGGGACTTCGTCGGCACCGTTCTTGTAGCCTCGCCGGCCGGTGGGTGGAGCGAGCCGGCGAAACGGTTCGCGCGACGCGGGCCGTTGCGCCGCGAGAGAGGGGTGTCCGATGACCACCGTCGCCAAGCGCCGTCCAGCGGACGCGGACCCCGACGTCGAGAGGACGTTCGGCGAGATCCTCCGCGAATGGTTCGACCGGCGGCTGATCTTCATCTTCCTGTTCGGCATCGCCAGCGGCTATCCCTGGGTGCTGTTCGGCTCGGCGATGACCCTGCGTCTGACCCAGGCCGACCTCAGCCGCTCGGCGATCGGCGTCTTCGGCACCGTCGGCGCCGTCTACGCGGTCAACTTCCTCTGGGCGCCCTTCGTCGACCGGCTGATGCTGCCGTTGCTGGGACCGCGGCTGGGGGCGCGGCGGGCCTGGATCCTGGTCATGCAGGTGCTGCTCTGCGCCGGCACCGTGGGGTTGGCCTTCGCCGATCCGCGGACCAGCATCCCGCTGCTCACCGTCGCGGCGCTCCTCGTCGCCATCTCCTCGGCCACCCAGGACGTGGCGATCGACGCCTACCGGATCGAGGTCATCCCGCGCCACGAGACGGCGAAGATCTCCCACGCCGCGGCGATGACCACCGCCGGCTGGTGGACCGGCTTCGGCCTCATCGGCTCGGTCCCCTTCTTCCTCATCGACCTCGAGGGGTGGGACTGGCAGCAGGTGTACCTGGTCCTCGCCGCGATCTGGCTGCCGTTGATGCTCGTCGTGCTGCTGGCGCCGAGGTCGCTCCAGAAACGGGAGAAGTTCGCCGAGGCCGAAGCGCGCTACGAGGCGGCGCTGGGGCAGGTCGCGCGCCCCAGCCTGTGGAAGCGCGCCACGGCCTGGCTCGCCGTCACCGTCGTCGAGCCGTTCCGCGAGTTCCTCGTCCGCGTCGGGCCGAAGCTCGCCTGGAGCGTGCTGCTGTTCGTCTTCCTGTTCAAGATCGGCGAGGCGTTCCTCGGCCGCATGTCGGTCGTCTTCTACGAGGAGATCGGGTACACGGCGGCGCAGATCGGCACCTACTCGAAGCTGGTCGGCGCCGGGACCACGATCCTCTTCTCGATCCTGGCCAGCACGGTGAACGCCCGTTTCGGGCTGATCCGCGGCCTCCTGATCGGCGGCATCGCGATGGCGGCCTCGAACCTGATGTACACCTGGATCGCCTGGTCGGGGCCGGTCGAGTGGCTCTACGCCGCCACCGTGATCGTCGACGGCTTCACCGCCGCCTTCTCGACCATCGCCTTCGTCGCCTTCGTCTCCTACCTGACCAGCCACACCTACACCGCCACGCAATACGCGCTCCTCGCCTCGCTGGGCACCTTCGGCCGCACCACCATGGCGGGCGCCAGCGGCATGGTGGTGGACTGGATCGACCGCATCAATCCCGGCGGCGACGCCAACGCCTGGGCGATCTTCTTCATCGTCACCGCGGTGATGGTCCTCCCCAGCCTGCTGCTCCTGATCTACGTCCGCCGCCACCTGCGGCGCCGTCAGCGCGTCTGGGAGGCCGCGGAGGCGAAGGGCTGAGGCGACCTACCGCTGCTACGCTGGACGCATGGAACGACTCCTCAACCTCCACGTCGAGAAGCTGCCCGAGGGCGTCTACCTCGCCACCTCGGACGACGTCCCCGGCCTCGTCGCCCAGGGCCGCACGATCACCGAGACGCTGGAGATCGCCCGCGACGTGGCGAAGAAGCTCCTCGAGGCGCGGGCGGAGCGCGAGGGAGGTCCGGAGCTGCGCCAGCCGGAGGATGCCTTCGACTACCCGCTGATCGTCGGCGCCTGATGGGCCGGCTCGCCGGGTTCCGCTACCGGGAGATTGTCAAGCGGCTGAAGGCGTTGGGATTCGCCTTCGACCGCCAGGCGGCCGGTAGCCACGAGATCTGGTTCAACCCGGCGACCAACCGCTACACGACGCTGCCGAACCATCCCGGCGACCTGCCGGAGGGCACGCTCCGCGCCATCCTCAAGCAGGCTGGCGTCAGCCCGGACGAGTTCCTCGCCCGCTGAGCGGAGCCGTCAGCCCAGCCGCTCGATGCGGGCGCGGAGGTCGCCGAGGTCCGCCGCCATCCGGCCCAGCTCGTCGCGCTGGGCGTCGAGGTGCTCGCGCTCGGCGCGGACGAAGCGGGTGTAGGGGGAGATCGCCTCCTGGAGGCGCGAGATCGAGGCGGCGACCTCCTCGTCGAAGCGGGAGGTCAGCGTCGCCATCAGGTCGCGGCGCATGCGGCCGATCTTCTCGTGCAGCTCCAGCTTGGCGCGGCGGCGGCGGGCGGGGATCACCGCCAGGCCGAGGATGACGAGGGTGGTGGCAAAGAGGAGGCCGGTGACGTCCATCGCGGTGGAGGTGGCGATGGCGGCGATCGTCGCCCCGAGGCCGACGCCGCCCACCTCGAGCAGCGCCGCGCCGGCCACCGCCGACTGCACCGAGTCGGCCAGCCGCGCCGCCTCGCGCTCGCGGTCGAACTCCTCGACCGTCTGCCGCGCCACGCCGCCCACCCGGTCGAGGAGCCGGCTGCGGTCGAAGTCGAACGAGCCGCCGGCCTGGCCGACGATGCGGTCGGCGTGGGCGTGCTTGCGCCGCGCCAGGTGCTCGTGGATCGCCTGCCACTGGCGGAGCTCCGAGGACACCAGCCAGTCGATCAGCTCCTGCACCCGGCGGTCGATCTGCCGCGGCGCGTCGGCGAGCACCCGGCGCTCGTACTCCGCCTTGATCCGCTCGCGGTTCACCAGGTCGAAGACGCGCGCCAGCCGCACCGTGTCGTCGAAGAACTCGAGGCCGCGGTTCTCGACCTCGGTGAGCACCTTCTCGACGTCGGCGAGGCGGAAGCGGAACTCGCGCGAGAGGTCCTCGCGGTAGACGGCGAGCTGGCGCTCGATGTCCTCGAGCGTCGTGAAGTCCTCACGCAGGAGGTCGCGGCGGCCGTCGACCACCTCGAGGTAGCGCCGCGCCAGCCGCTCGCCGACGCCGAGCGGGCTCGCCAGCTTGAGCCGCACCCGCTCGCCCTCGTCGAGAGTGTCGACGAGGTAGCGCTCGAGCGCCGCGAAGCGGCTCTCCCGGCGCAGCCGCTCGCGCTCGGCCTCGTCCGCCGCCTGCCGCGCCTCCATCGCCCGCCGCGCCGACACCGGGAACACCGCCGGGGTGGTGCCCAGGAGCGCGTGGGCGTTGTCGGTGACGTAGCTCTCCACCCGCGCCACGTCCTCCTCGCGCAGGATGGTGTCGACCTTGTTGAGGACGAACACCACCTTCTTGCCCCAGTCGCGGATCTCCTGGAGGAAGGCGCGCTCGCTCTCGGTGAACGGGCGGTCGGCCGAGGTGACGAAGAGGACGAGGTCGGCGTTGGGCACGAAGTCGCGGGTGATCGCCTCGTGCTCGCGGAGCACCGCGTTGGTGCCCGGGGTGTCGATCACCTGCACCTCGCGGAGCAGCTCGTCCGGCGCGGTGACGACGACCACGCCGCGCCGCGTCTCGCGCGTCTCGTCCTCGCCCCAGCGCAGGACGTGGATCTCGGCCGTGGTCGGCGTCACCCCCTCTTCGAGCACCGGGCGGCCGATCAGCGCGTTGATCAGCGCGCTCTTGCCGGCGTTGAACTCGCCGGCGACGACGAGCAGGAACAGCTCGTCGAGCCGCGCCACGGCGGCGGCGAGGGTCTCCTGGTCCTCCTCGGTGGCGTCGAAGCGGGCGAGCGCGCGGGCGAGATCGGCGAGCGTCCGCCGCTCGTCGGCCAGCAGCTCCTCGTGCTCGCGGGAGAGGACGCGCTGCACCATGGTCGCGACGGACGATAGCACTCGCCCCGGCGGCGGCCCGTCCCGACGGAAGCGGGGCGGCGCACGCCTTGGAGTAGGATCGGTCGTCTTTTTCGATTCGGAGCCGGTCGTCCCGTCGCCAGGGCCAGGGTGGCCCCGGGCGTCCGGCTCCCTGATTGTGGGGAAAGGAGAGCTGTCATGTCGCGTCACCTCTCGACGTGGAGGCGCGCCTGCGCCTTCGCCGCGGTGGCCGCGCTGGGCGCCGCCCTGCCCGCAGCCGCCATGGACCTCAACGGATTCCTTCCCGAGGCCGGCACCGGCGACGTCGCCCTGTCGTTCACCGACGAGGGCTACGACGAGTTCTGGGCCGGCGAGACGAGGGTGTCCGATCCCGGAGTGGGCGAGGTGGAGATCCAGAGCCTGTCGCTGTGGGGGCGCTGGGGCTTCACCGACCGCTTCGCGATCGTCGCCAACCTGCCGTACGTCGACGCCGACTCGGACGGCCTCGGCGGCTTCGAGGACTCGGGCATCCAGGACCTCTCGGCGCTCGGCCTCTTCCGCTTCTGGGAGGGCGGGCCGCACTCGCTCACCGGCGGTGCCGGCGTGCGCACCGACGTGGGCGACTACGAGGCCAACCTGCCGGTCGACCTCGGCGACGGCACCACCGACGCGCTCTTCCGGCTCGTCTACCAGCTCACCAGCGGGAAGTTCTACGTCTCGCAGCAGGTGGGCTACGACGCGCGGGGGGGCGACGCGCCGGACGGCTTCCCGTTCTACACCGAGGCGGGCTGGACGGTCGGCCGGGTGACGCTGTCGGGCTTCTATCAGCACTACGAGGCCGACGGCGGCACGGACATCGGCGATCCCGGCTTCACCTTCCCGAGCAACCGCGAGGAGTTCCAGCGGGCCGGCGCGAAGGTGTACGCTCGGGCCAGCTCGCGTTGGGGTTTCAGCGTCGCCGGCTTCACCACCCTCGACGGGCGCAACACCGGCGACACTTCGGGGTTCTCGGTCGGCGTCGTCGCCGGCCTCTAGACGTGAAGGAGACGTGATGAAGAAGACGTGGAGTCTGGGAGCGCCCGCCGCCGCCCTGCTGGTGGCGGCGCTGGCGGCGCCGCTCGCCGCCGCGGACGTGGTCACCGACTGGAACGACGTGCTGCTCGATTCGATCCGCGCCGCGCGCACCAACCCGCCGGTCGCCACCCGCGGCATGGCGATGCTCAACGTGGCGGTCTTCGACGCCGTCGTCGCCATCGAGGGCGGCTACGAGAGCTACGCCGACCACGGGCCGGCGCCGGCCGGCGCCTCGGCCGAGGCGGCGGTCTCGGGCGCGGCGCACGCCGTCCTCGTCCACCTCTACCCGACGCGGCAGGCGATCTTCGACGCCGAGCTCGCCGAGCGGGTGGCGGCGCTGCCGCCGGGGCTGGCGACCACCGACGGACTCGCCTGGGGCGCCGAGGTGGCGGCCGACGTCATCGCCCTGCGCACCGGCGACGGCTTCGACGCGGTGGTGCCCTACGGCTCGATCCCCGGCGCCGGCTGGTGGGTGCCGACGCCGCCGGCGTTCGCCGGTCCGCTGCTGCCGGGCTTCGGCGCGGTGACGCCGTGGACGATGACCTCCGGCGACCAGTTCCGGGTGCCGTCGCCGCCGCCGCCGTCGAGCCCGGAGTTCGCCGCCGCCTTCGACGAGGTCAAGCGGCTGGGCGGCGCCGACAGCGTCGAGCGCACTCCCGACCAGTCGGAGATCGCCCGCTTCTGGGACGACGGCGCCGGCTCGCAGACGCCGCCGGGCCACTGGAACGACATCCTCCAGGGCATCGCCGAGGAGCAGGGGCTGTCGCTGGTCGACAGCGCGCGGCTCTTCGCGCTCCACGGGCTGACCGTCGCCGACGCCTCGATCGTCGCCTGGGACGCGAAGTTCTACTACAACTGCTGGCGGCCGGTGACCGGCATCCGGACGGCCGCCGACGACGGCAACCCGGCGACCGAGCCGGACCCCGAGTTCACCAGCTTCATCGGCACGCCGCCGTTCCCGGCCTACACCTCCGGGCACTCGACCTACAGCGGCTCGTCGTCGCGGGTGGCGGCGCTCTTCTTCGGCACCGACGACTTCGACTTCTCGGTCACCTCCGACCTCCTGCCCGGCGTGGAGCGCCACTTCACCAGCCTCTCCCAGGCGGCCGAGGAGGCGGGGCAGAGCCGGATCTACGGCGGCATCCACTGGCAGTTCGACAACACCGGCGGCCTCTCCTCCGGCCGCGCGCTCGCGGAGTCGGTGTTCTTCAACTTCCTGCGCCCGGTCGCGGACGAGGTCGAGCCGTGCGACCCGGCGACGCAGCTCTGCCTCGACGGCGGCCGCTTCGCGGTCGACGCGTCGTGGCGCGCCCCGAACGGAGAGAGCGGCGTCGGCCACCCGGTGCCGCTCAACGACGGCTCGGGCAGCTTCTGGTTCTTCCAGGACGACAACACCGAGGTCACGGTCAAGCTGATCGACGCCTGCGAGGTTCCGGAGTTCGGCCGCTTCTGGGTCTTCGCCTCCGGCCTGACCAACGTCGAGGTGGCGCTCACCGTCACCGACACCCAGACCGGCGCCACGCGGACCTACTTCAACCCGCTGGGCCGGCCTTTCGAGTCGGTGCAGGACACCGACGCCTTCCTCTGCCAGTAGGCGGCGGGCACGAGCAGGTCCAGGCGCCCCGGGCGGTCGAGCCGTCCGGGGCGCCTGTCGTTCCGGCCCCGCCGCCGCTACAATCCCGCGCGATGCGTGCCAAGAAGGTCCTCGCCGGGGCGATCTCCGTCGTCCTCTTCCTCGTCGTCGCCGAGGCGGCGGTGCGGGTGCTCGACCTCGCGCCGGGGGTGAGCGTCATCGAGCGCGGCCGCTTCCGGCTGTCGCGCAACCCCCAGATCGGCTACGAGCCGGTGCCGGACCTCGCCTACCAGGGCGCCGACCTCTCCTTCTTCGACTACACCGGGGCGTCGAACAGCCTGGGCTACCGCGACCGCGAGCACGCGCTCGCCAAGCCCCCCGGCACCTTCCGGGTGGTGGTGATCGGCGACTCGATCGCCGCCGGGCTCAAGGTCGAGCGCTTCGAGGACACCCTGCCGCCGCTCCTCGAGGGCGAGCTCCGCGCCGCCGGCGTGCCGGCCGAGGTGATCAGCCTCGCCGTCTCCGGCTACAACACCCGCCAGGAGGTGGCGACGCTGGAGGAGAAGGGCCTCGCCTTCGATCCCGACCTGGTGCTCGTCGCCTACTCGCTGACCGACCGCGAGCGGGTCGACGGCGGCATCCTCGCCACCCTGCTCGCCGAGCGCGCCGGCGCCGAGGGGGGCGAGGCGGCGGTGGCGCACGTCGCCGTCCACCCGCTGTTCGCGAAGAGCGCCCTCTACCGCGCGCTGCGCTACCGTCTGCTGCCGCCCCCGGCGCCGGACCCTTCGCTCGCCCGCGGCTACGAGGAGCTCCTCGCCGGCGAGGACAGCGTCGCGCCGGCGCTGGCCGACCTCGCCCGCCTCGCCCGGGAGCACGACTTCGCCGTCGCCGTCGCCGTCTTCCCCCGCCTCGTCCGCAGCTTCGCCCACTACCCCTTCGCCGAGGAGCACCGCTACGTCGAGGACCTCGCCGCCCGCCACGGCTTCCTCTACGTCGACCTCCTCCCCGCCTTCGCCGCCTGCCGCAAGGCGACCGGCGAGTCGCTCAAGCTCGACCACTTCCACCCGTCCGCGGCGGGCCACCGCTGCGCGGCCG
>DATABP010000005.1:0-1719 GCA_036259515.1 Thermoanaerobaculia bacterium
CGCCGCCGGCGACCAGCTCGCCGGCGACGCCGACCGGCACCGGCTCGCCGAAGCCGTCCACCACGTGCGCCGTGGTGCCGGCGATCGGTCGGCCGACCGGCACCGGCGACTCGCCGCCCCGCGCCCGGTGGCAGCAGGTGAAGGTGGAGTTCTCGGTCGGCCCGTAGCCGTCGATCACCGCCGTCCGCGGCAGCGCCGCCACCGCGCGGTCGACGTGCGCCGGCGACAGCACGTCGCCGCCGGCGAGGAGATGGCGCACTCCGGCGAGCGCCGGGAGCGCGGCGTCGACCGCCTGGTGGAAGAGGCCGGCGGTCAGCCACAGGGTGGTCACCCCGAAGCGCTCGACCGCCGCCGCGACCTCCTCGACCGAGCGCCGCCCAGGCGGCAGGAGCGCCAGCCGGCCGCCGTTGGCGAGCGCGCCCCAGATCTCGAGCGTCGCGGCGTCGAAGGAGGTCGGCGCCGCCTGGAGGAAGGTCTCGTCGGCCGACAGCTCGGCCCAGTCGGCGCCGGCGACCAGGCGCGCGACGTTGCGGTGGGTGACGGCGACGCCCTTGGGCAGCCCGGTCGAGCCGGAGGTGTACATCACGTAGGCCAGCGCGTCGGCGGGCACCGGCGGCAGCGCCGGCGGCGGGTCGGGATCGAGCGCCGCGGCGATCTCGTCGAAGAGCACGGACGGCGCGCCCGGCGGCAGCGCCGCCACGCTCGCCCGGTCGGCGATCACCAGGCGGGCGCCGCCGTCGGCCAGGAGGTGGGCCAGCCGCTCGGCCGGGTAGTCGGGATCGAGCGGCAGGTAGGCGCCGCCGGCGCGCAGCACGGCGAGGGTGGCGACCACCATCTCCGGCGAGCGCCCGAGCGCCAGCCCGACCCGCGTCTCCAGCCCGACGCCGCGGGCGGCGAGCCGCCGCGCCAGCGCCGCCGAGCGGTCGACCAGCTCGCCGTAGGACATCGCGCCGCCGTCCCACACCACCGCCGGCGCCTCCGGCCGCCGCGCCGCCGCCGCCAGCACCAGCTCGTGGACCGCCGTCCGGCCCGCCTCCGGCCGGGCGGCGCCGCGGCCGAGCGCGAGGAGTCGCCGCCGCTCCTCGTCCGGCATCAGCGGCAGGCGATCGACCGGCGTCTCGGGCGCGGCGACGGCGGCGGCGAGGAGCGTCGCGTAGCTCGCGAGGAGGCGCTCGGCGGTCTCGGGGCGGAAGCGGTCGGCGGCGACGACGAGGTGGGCGGCGAGGCCCTCGCCGTCGTCGCCCGGCACCAGCGTCAGGTTGAGCTCGAACTGCGCCGGCGGCCGGTCGAGGAGGCGCGCCCGCGCCGTCACCCCGGGCAGCTCGGGCCGCGCCGGCCGCTCCTCGACGGCGAAGACGACCTGGAAGAGCGGCGTGTGGGAGAGGCTGCGCTCCGGCGCCAGCGCCTCGACGACGGCGTCGAACGGCACGTCGGCGTGCTCCAGCGCGGCGACCACCGTGCCGCGCAGCCGCCCCACCAGCTCGGCGAACCGCGGCGCGCCGCCGAGGTCGACCGGCAGCGGCAGGGTGTTGGCGAAGAAGCCGACCACCCCCTCCACCTCGGGCCGGGTGCGCCCGGCGATCGGGGCGCCCACCACCACGTCGGTCTGGCCGGAGTAGCGGGAGAGGAGGAGCTGCCAGCCGGCGAGCAGCGTCATGAACAGCGTGGCGCCGTTGCGCTGCGACAGCGTCTTGAGCGCCGCGGTCAGCGCCTCGTCCA
>DATABP010000006.1:0-1725 GCA_036259515.1 Thermoanaerobaculia bacterium
GCCCGCCGCGGCGCCGCCGCCGACCGCGGCCCGGCCGATCCCGGCGAGATCGTCTATCCGCTGGTCTTCCCGCTCGCCGGCGCCTTCCAGCTCACCGACTCCTTCGGCGATCCGCGCGGCGGCGGCGCCCGCCGCCACGCCGGGGTCGACGTCCTCGCCGAGAAGATGGTCCCGGTGCTCGCCGCCGCCTCCGGCGAGGTCGCCTGGGTGCACGGCGAGCGCGGCGGCAACTGCTGCGACGTCTCGCTGGTCCACGACGACGGCTGGCGCAGCCGCTACATCCACCTCAACAACGACACCCCGGGCTCGGACGACGGCCGCGCCGTCGGCATCGCCCCCGGCGTCCGCGAGGGCGCCCGCGTCGTCGCCGGACAGGTGATCGGCTGGGTGGGCGACAGCGGCAACGCCGAGGCGACCACCTCGCACCTCCACTTCGAGCTCCGCGACCCCGACGGCGTCCCGGTCGACCCCTACCCGAGCCTGCTGGCCGCCACCCGCCGCGGCCGTCCGCTGGTCGCCCCGCCGGTGCGGCGGGAGCCGCGCGAGGGCGAGCGGGCGCCGGGGCTGTGGGGTTGGCTCTTCGGCGGCAGCGAGGACGAGGAGGCGCCGCCGGAGCCGCCGCCCGCGCCCGCGGCTCCGCCGCCGCCCGAGACGCTGCACCCCCTCTCCGCCCCGGACGCCGACGAGGCCCCCGTCCCGCTCGAGGAGTCCGACGAGGGCGTCCCCTCCGGCTCCGCCGGCGTGGCGATGGCCCCCGGCGCCGCCTCCGTCGAGCTGGTCGCCCTCGAGGACGACTGCTGCGGCGACCGCTTCGGCGCCGCCGAGGACGCCAAGGAGGCCGAGCGGGCGAGCGGCTGGCTCGGCTGCCTGGGCTTCGGCAAACGCGAGCCGGAGCCCGGGTCCGAGTAGCGACGCCGCTGGCTACATCGCCGCCAGCAGCCGGCCGTCGCGGCCGTAGACGTCCACCGGGAACCGCACCTCGCCGTCGGCGCCCACCGACGCCGTCCAGTAGAGGAGATGCACCGGCACCGGGTCGGCGAGCGGCACGCGGTGCTCGCTGCCGTGGGCGCGCAGGCGGTCGAGGCGGTCGCGCTCGGGCCGGCCCTCGAGCAGCCACTCGGCGAGCGCGCGCGGATCGGCCACCCGCACGCAGCCGTGCGAGAAGGCGCGGGTGGGGCGGTCGAAGAGGTCGCGCGACGGGGTGTCGTGCAGGTAGACCGAGTGGCGGTTGGGGAACACGAACTTGAAGTGGCCCAGCGCGTTGCCCGGGCCCGGGCGCTGCCGCAGGCCGCCGCCGGGGAGCCAGTGGTAGCCGTTGCGCCCCAGGTAGCCGGGGTCGCGGGCGAGCCGCGGGCGGATCTCGTTGCGGACGATCGAGGCCGGCACGTACCACGCCGGGTTGACCACCACCGACTCGATCGCGCTGGCGAGGATCGGCGTCGCCGTGCGCGGCGTGCCGACGACGACGTTCATGCGCAGCGCCGGGCGGCCGCCGTCGTAGGCGACCAGCTCCTGGCCGCCGAGATCGACGAGGACGAAGCGGTCGCCGAGGTCGTCGGCCAGCCAGCGCCAGCGCTCGAGGTTGAGGGCGATCTGCTCGATCCGCCGCTCGACCGGGACGTTGAGGGCGGCGAGCGTCGCCGGGCCGACGACGGCGTCGACCGCGAGGCCGTGGCGGCGCTGGAAGCGGCGGACGCCTTCGGCGAGGGGCTCGTCGTAGACGGC
>DATABP010000007.1:0-3082 GCA_036259515.1 Thermoanaerobaculia bacterium
GGCGGCGGACCCCTACTTCGCGGCGCCGCGGCGGCCTCGAAGCGCTCGATCGCCCGCGGCAGGTCGCCCGCCAGCCGCGCCAGCACCCCCAGGTGGTAGAGCGCCACCGGCTCGCCGGGCACCCGCTCCAGCAACCCCTCGAGCTGCCGGCGCGCCTCCTCGTAGCGGCCCGCCTTCTCGGCGGCGAGGCCGAGGTTGAACCAGGTGTGCGGGATCTCCGGCGCCTCCCCCTGCGCCGCCGCCAGCTCCGCGAGCCCCTCCTCCTCCCGGCCCGCCCGCAAAAGGGCCAGCCCGTGGTTCACCCGATCGCGCGCCTCCCCCGACAGCTCCCAGGCCTCCCGCAGCACGTCGACGGCGTCGTACTGCGTGGCCGGGTTCTCGTACATCGCCTTGCCCAGGTTGCGGAGGCTCTGGAGGCGCGGGTCCGCGTCGGCGGCAGCCGGGGCGGCGATCGGTTCGGTGCCGGGCCGCGGCTCGACGGGTTCCGGCGCGTCCATCCGCGCGCTGGCGCAACCCACGAAGAGACCGGCGAGGAGAACGGCCACCAGCCTCGTCGCCTGCGGGTCTCCGGATCGCCCGCGCCGCCGCGCCCCGCTCACTGCTCCGCCCTCTCGGGCGGTCGTCTCTTCTTCCCCTCCCCCTCCACCACCCGCGTCGACCGATCCACCTCCACCCCCTCGACCACCTCCACCAGCCCGCTCGGCCACCGCACCTCGATCCGCTCCACCCGCACCGCCGCCCCCAGCCCGAAGTGCAGGCGCAGGCTCGACTGGCTGGCGTACCCGTTGCCGCCGTCGACCTCCTGCACCTGCCGCACGCCACCGGCGGTCAGCGTCACCCGCGCCCCGATCGCCTCGCGGTTCGAGCGCGTGCCGACCAGCTCCAGCGCCACCCAGTGGCCGGTGCCGGTCGACACGTTGCGGTAGAGGAGCGACGGCTGGTCGGCGTTCGTCTGCACCAGGTCGAGGCGGCCGTCGCGGTCGAGGTCGGCGACGCCGACGCCGCGGCCGTCGAGGTCGGCGTCCACCCCGGCGGCGGCGGCGACGTCGACGAAGGTGCCGCCGAGGTTGCGGAACAGCCGCTCGCGCTGGTAGCCGCTCCACGTGCGGTCGCCGATGTCCGGGTAGCTGCGGAGGTCGGCGAAGTCGACGCCGGGCACCAGGATCGCCTCGAGGAGCAGCGGCACGTAGCTCTCCGGCCCCGCCGAGCGCAGGCCGTTGACGGTGAACAGGTCCTCCCAGCCGTCGTTGTCGAGGTCGGCGAGCTTGCCCGCCCAGCCCCAGTCGCTGTCGCAGGTGCCGGTCTCGCGCGACACGTCGACGAAGGTGCCGTCGCCGCGGTTGTGCCACAGCATGTTGCACTCGCGCATGGTGTCGTCGGTGATGTTGGTGACGAAGACGTCGAGACGGCCGTCGCGGTCGTAGTCGCCCGTCTCGACGTTCATCCCCTTGCGGGTGTCGAAGCCGATCGCCGCCTCCGTGCCGTCGGTGAAGGTGCCGTCGCCGTCGTTCCAGAACAGCCGGTCGGTGCCGTAGTCGCCGGCGACGTAGAGGTCCTGGTCGCCGTCGCCGTCGAGGTCGCCGTGGCCGAGGTCGAGCGACCAGCCGGTGTGGCCGGCGAGCCCCGCCTCGCCGGTGGCGTCGACGAAGGCACGGCCGCCGCCCTCGGCCGGCACGTTGCGCCAGAAGGTCAGGCCGCCGCCGTTCGCCGCGTCGTCGAGGTCCTCGGGCAGCACGCGGGTGGTGTCGAGGCGGAGCAGGTTCTCGGGCTGGAAGTAGTTGCCGAAGACGAGGTCGACGAAGCCGTCGCCGTCGGCGTCGAAGGCGATCGCCGCGATGGTGTTGGCGAAGGCGGTCAGCCCGGCCTCGGCGGAGACCTCCTCGAACCGGCCGCCGCCCAGGTTGCGGTGGAGGAGCGGGGTGCCGAAGCGCGCGACGAGGAGGTCGCGGCGGCCGTCGGCGTCGACGTCGAGCCACAGGGCGTCGGCGACGATGGCGTCGGGATCGTTGCCGCCGCCGACGCCCGCCTCGGCGGTGACCTCGCGGAAGGCGAGGCGGCCGGCTTCGGCGGTGACGTTCCTCAGCAGGTGGTGCGGCCGGCCCTCCCCGGAGTCGGTGAGGAAGAGGTCCTCCCAGCCGTCGCCGTCGTAGTCGCCCACCGCGACCGCGGCGCCGCCGGCGGTGAACATCTCCAGCACCTGCGCCTTGGGGCGGTCGCCGAAGCGGCGGGTGCGGTGGACGAAGCGGGCGCCGGCGGCGGCGCCGACCTCCTCGAAGCGCAGGCCTCCGGCGGGCGGCGGGACGGCGACCGTCGCGGCCGCGGCGCAGAGGGCGGCGAGGAGGGAGACGGCGGCGAGGGGGGCGGCTCTGCCTGGACCTCCGGCTCGGCATCGAGGCGACGCGGGCGGGCCGGCCAGGCGCTCGGCCGTCACCGCGCCTCCGCCAGCGGCGACAGATCGGTGTCCACCCGCCGGCCGAGCGCGTACGCCTCGTCGAGGAACGCCGCCAGGGCCTCTCCCTCGCGGCCGAGCCGCGCCTCGAGCTCTGCGCTGCCCGGGTACCGCTCGAGGCCCTCGCGCCAGGTGGCGCGCGCCGCGTCGCGCTCGCCCAGCCGCCAGCGCGCGTCGCCCAGCGCCACCCAGGCGCGGGCGTGGATCGCCTTCGGCGGCAGCCGCTCGGCGATCTCGATCGCCCGCTCGAGGTCGGCGATCCCGAGCCTCGTCTTCTGGAAGATCGGCGGCCAGTAGACGTAGCTGTTGCCGCGCGTGTAGCGCCCGAGCCAGCTCTCCTCGATCTCCAGCGCGGCGGTGAAGTGGCCGAGCGCGGCGTTGGCGAGGACGACCTGGGTGACCGAGCCGGCGGCGGGGATCTTGTCGACGTGGGCGTAGCCGAGGTTGAGTCGCGCCGCGGCGGAGCGCGGGTGGGCCGCGGTCAGCTCGTCGAAGAAGTCGATGGCGCGGTCGTGGGCCTCGGCGGCGAGGGCGGCGTGGCGGTACTCGGAGCCCCAGACGAGGTGGTCGGGCGCCTGCCGCAGGGCCGCCTCGAAGCCGGCGAGGGCTCCGGCGGCGTCGCCGGAGGCGAGC
>DATABP010000008.1:0-3760 GCA_036259515.1 Thermoanaerobaculia bacterium
GCCGCGGCCGGCCGTGCGCTCCACGCGCTCGCCGTCCGCCACCATTCGCGCGCCGCCGCGCTCGCCGCGATGCGCCGCCTCGCCGAGGAGGTCGCCGGCTGATGCTCCGCGCCCGGCGCAGCGCCAACCTGGTGCGGGTGCTGGTCACCGCCGCGGGCGACGTGGCGATCGCCATCGGCTGCCTGCGGCTGGCGAGCCTGCTGCGGCGCACCGTCGAGCTGCCCTTCACCCGCGACCTCCTGCCGGCCGAGAACTTCGCGCTCGACCTGGCGACGGTGGCGCTCTTCGTCCTGCCGCTCCTCCTCGCGCTCGAGCTGACCGGCTTCTACACGCTGAGCTCCTCGCCGCGGCACCGCCCGACGGTGCTCTTCGCGGTGCCGCTCCAGGTGGCGCTGATCGCCACCGTCGCCACCTTCCTCGGCCTCCTGGTGCCGCGGTCGGTGCTGCTCCTGGTCGCCGTCTTCGAGCTGGCGCTCCTGCCGCTGTGGCGGCGGCTGGTGCGGCGGCTGGTGCCGCTCCGCCGCCGGCGCGCGGCGTTGATCGGCACCGCCGGCGAGCTCGCCGAGCTGGCCGCCGACGAGGAGACGCTCGACCGCGCCCACCTCCGCGTCGCCGCGCTGGTGCCGCTCGACCGGCCGCTCGACCACTCCGCCTTCGCCGGCCTCTGGCCCGACGCGCCGGCGCGCCGCGCGATCGCCGCCGCCGACGAGGTGATCGACGTCTCCGCCCTCGCCGACGGCCGCCGCCGGCTCGACCTCCTGCGCACCCGCGGCCCGCGCGGCTACTGGTACGTG
This sequence comes from Thermoanaerobaculia bacterium, assembly GCA_036259515.1. Classification (GTDB taxonomy): domain Bacteria; phylum Acidobacteriota; class Thermoanaerobaculia; order Multivoradales; family JBCCEF01; genus DATABP01. The sequence goes on from DATABP010000008.1 coordinate 795, forward strand.
CCCTCGGCCGAGGAGGTGCTCCTGGCGCCGCGGGTGACCGCCTCGCTCGGCGACCGGCCGCTCGCCGAGGTGACGATGCGCGGTGCGTACGGCACCGGGGCGGCGGCCAAGCGCGCCTTCGACGTCGCCGGCGCGCTGCTGCTGCTGCTCGCCGCCTCGCCGGTCCTCGTCGCGGCGACGCTGGCGATCCTCGTCTCCGACGGCCGCCCGGTCTTCCTGCGCCAGCGGCGGATGGGCAAGGACGGCAAGGAGCTCGGGATGTGGAAGCTGCGCACCATGCACCGCCGCGCCCACCTCGCCCCGGCGCGGCTGGCGGTCGACGACGACGAGCGCTTCACCCGCGTCGGCAAGCTCCTGCGCCGCTACCGGGTCGACGAGCTGCCGCAGCTCCTGAACGTGCTCGCCGGCGACATGAGCCTGGTCGGCCCGCGGCCGGAGATCCCGGAGATCGCCGCCGCGATCACCGCCCGCCGCCCCGCCTTCGGCCTCCGCCTCCACGCCCGCCCCGGCCTCGCCGGACTCGCCCAGGTGTCCGCCGAGTACGACCAGGACGACGAGGTCAAGCTCGCCTACGACCTCCAGTACCTGTGCTCGTGGTCGGTCGGTCGCGACGCCCGCATCCTCCTCCAGGCGCTCGCCGCCGTGCTCTCCGGACGGGGCGTGTGAGCGGCCGCCGCCCCGCCGGGCCGTCGCCGCCCGGCTACGACCTCGACCTCCGCGGCCTCTTCTGCCCGCTGCCGGTGATCCTCACCGAGCGCGCCCTGGCGCCGCTCCCGCCGGGCGGCCGGATCGTGGCGATCGGCGACGACCCGGCGATCTGGGGCGACGTGCCGGCGTGGTGCGCCGAGAGCGGGCAGAGGCTCGTGGAGCTGGTCGAGCTCGGCGGCGACGAGATCCGGTTCGTGGTGGAGAAGGCCGGCTAGGGCGCCGCCGCGGCTACTCCCCCGGCACCGGGAACCCGCGATCCCGCATCAGCGCCGCCACGTCGGGGTCGCGGCCGCGGAAGGCGCGGTAGGCCTCCTCCGGGTCGACAGCGTTCCGCGGCGCGAAGAGGTGCTCGATCATGCGGGCGGCGAGCGCGTCGTCGTAGAAGCCGCCCGGCGCCTCGGCGAACGCCTCGGCGGCGTCCGCGGTGAGCACGTCGGCCCACAGGTAGCCGTAGTAGCCGGCGGAGTAGCCCTCGCCGGAGAAGACGTGCCCGAAGTGGGGCGAGCGATGGCGCGCGACCAGCTCGTCGGGCATGCCGAGGGCGGCGAGGGTCTCCTCCTCGAAGCTGTCCGGGTCGATGCCGGAGGGGTCGACCATGTGGTAGCGCATGTCGAGGAGCGCCGAGGCGAGGTACTCGGTGGTCGCGAAGCCCTCGTTGAAGTTCTTGGCACGGCGGATCTTGGCGATCAGCTCGGCGGGCATCGGCTCGCCGGTCCGGTGGTGGACGAGGAAGCGCTCGACCACCGGGTCGGTCAACAGCCAGCGCTCGAGGAGCTGCGAGTGGAACTCGGTGTAGTCGCGCACTCCGCCGTTCAAGGTCGGGTAGGCGACGTTCGACGACAGCGAGTGGAGCGCGTGGCCGAACTCGTGGAAGAAGGTCTCGGCGTCGTCCCAGGAGACGAGCACCGGCTCGCCCGGCGCCGGCTTGATGAAGTTCGAGTTGTTCGAGGCGAGGACGGTCTCCTCGCCGTCGAAGGTGGTGTGGCCGCGGTAGGTCGAGGCCCAGGCGCCGGAGCGCTTGCCGGGGCGGGCGAAGGGGTCCAGGTACCACAGGCCGACGTGCTCGCCGCCCTCTCGCCGCGTCACCTCCCACACCTTGACGTCGGGATGGAACACCGGCACCGTCCCCTCCGGCACAGCGGTGAACTCGAAGCCGAACAGCTCGCCGGCGACGAAGAACATCGCCTCGCGCAGGCGGTCGAGCGACAGGTACTGCTTGACCTCGTCGGAGTCGAGGTCGTAGTGCGCGCGGCGCACCTTCTCGGCGTAGTAGCGGTAGTCCCAGGGGGCGATCTCGATGCCGGCGCCCTCGGCGTCGGCCACCGCCTGCATGTCGGCCACCTCCTGCTCGACGCGGGCGACCGCCGCCGGCCACACCGTCTCGAGCAGCCCGAGCGCCCGCTCCGGCGTCTTCGCCATCCGGTTCTCGAGCCGCCACTGGGCGTAGTTGTCGTAGCCCAAGAGGCCGACGCGCTCGTCGCGCAGCTCCAGGATCTCGGCGAGGAGCGCGTTGTTGTCGTGCTCGTCGCCGTTGTCGCCGCGGCTGTAGTAGTTGCGCCACCCGGTCTCGCGCAGCGCGCGGTCGTCCGAGTAGGTGAGGAAGGGGTCGATCGAGGAGCGCGTGTTGACCACCGCGTACCTGCCGGGCTGACCGAGCTCGGCGGCGGTGGCCGCCGCGGCGGCGACGAACGAGTCCGGCAGGCCGCCGAGCTGGCTCTCGTCGAGGAACAGCGTGTAGCCCTCCTCGTCGGCCAGCACGTTGTTGGCGAAGCGGGTGTGGAGCTCGGCGAGGCGCTGGTTGATCGCCGCGTAGCGCTCCTTCGCCTCGCCCTCGAGGGTGGCGCCGTTCCGGGCGAAGCCGTCGTAGGTCAGCTCGACGAGCCGGCGCTCGGCGGGGGAGAGGCGCTCCATCTCGTCGCTCTCGTACACCGCCCGCACCCGCGCGAAGAGCGCCTCGTTCTGGGTGATCTTGCTGCCGAAGTCGGCGAGCTTGGGCGCCATCTCCGCCTGGATCGCCCGGAACTCGGGCGACGACAGGTTCGAGCTCCAGATCCCCCAGTAGGTGAAGACGCGGTTCAGGTCCTCCCCGGCGCGCTCCATGGCGACAATGGTGTTCGCGAAGGTGGGCGGCTCGGGGTTCCGCGCGATGGCGTCGATCTCGGCGAGCTGGCGCTCCATCCCCACCTCGAGCGCCGGCACCACGCGCGCGAGCTCCATGCGGTCGAAGGCGGGCACCCCGCCGTAGGGTCCGCTCCAGG
>DATABP010000009.1:0-3490 GCA_036259515.1 Thermoanaerobaculia bacterium
CGCTCGGCGGGGGATCGCGGGACGAGCGGCGGCTTCCTTCCCTCCGCCGATCGGCCGCCGCGATCCGCCCGCCCCGCGGGCCCGGCACTACCTCTTGACGGCCGCGATCGCCGCCGCCAGCTCCTCCGCCCGTTGCGAGCCCACGAGCAGCCGCTCGCCGCCGGCGAGCGCGAGCTGCACGCCGCGGTCTCCCGACACCGTGTAGCACTTGCCGCCCTTGCCCCAGCGCACTCCCCAGCCGCCGTACTCGACGATCGGCCGGTAGCTCCGCGCCGTCGCCTCGACGATCTCCTCCGGCCGCAGGTGGCGGTGGCGGACCAACGGCACGAAGCGGAGGTGGAGGCCGTCCGGCCGCACCTCGGTGTCGAGCACGAAGAGGGCGAGCACGGCGGGTGCGAGCAGGCCGTACGCGATCACCGCCAGACCGCCGGAGGTCGCGCCGCGAACCAGGAGCAGCACCGCGCCGACCGCCACCACGACCAGGCTGATGGCGGCGAGGACCGCCCACAGCCACGGCTGGGTGAAGCGCTGCCGCTCGTGGAAGAGGGGCGGGCCGTCGCTCATCGTGCGGAGGATGTCATGGCCGCCCGGCGCTCCGTGGCACGCCGGTTGCTCTTCCCCCTCGCCGACGACGACGCCCCGCCGGATCGGCCGGCGGGACGCCAGGGAGCTTCGGGACCATGCAACTCGGAATGACATCGCAGGGATTGGTCGGGGAGCTTCACGGCCTCCACGCCACGTCGGCGGGGCGCAGCCGTCTCCTCCAGCGGATCGGTCGGGTGGTCGACGCGTGCACGCCCTTCGGCGGCTGTTTCCCGACGGGCAACGGGTCGGCGCTCGCCGCGTACTATCTGGGCGTCTTCGCCCTGGTGCCCCTGTTCGGGGCGCTGGCCGCCGGGCCCGCCGTGGCCTGCGGTCTGGCCGGCACCCGCCGCGCGCGCTTCCTTCCGGGCCAGGAAGGCGGCGCTCACGCCTGGACCGGAGTGGTCCTCGGCGTGGCGGCGGGGACCGCCAATCTCGCCTGGGCCGCCGTCTGGGCGGCCCTGCTGCTCGCCTGAGCAGGTCCACACTTCCGCACGTCCTTCGGCCGCCCCTCGGGCGGCCGATCTTTGGCCGGCGGAGCTTTCCTCGTTTTCCAATATCAAACTTGTGTTATGGTCGGCGCAACGAAGTCGTTGAGCCGTTCACCTTCCAAGGAGGAGCTGTCATGCAGAAAGCAGTTCGCTTCCGTTCTGCCGGTGTCGTGCTGTCCCTCGGTCTCCTGGCGTTGGCCTTCGCCGCCCCGGCGCTCGCCGACGACGACTTCAACGAGCCGTTCGTCTTCTCCGACGGCTTCTTCCGCGCCAACGGCATCGAGCCCACCGCGGTGCTCGGTCTGCCGGCATGCGGCGCCGGCGGGGTGTGCGACGAGTCGTCGCCCGACCCGTCCCAGTACAGCAACGTGCGCATCACCTCGACGCTCGGCGCCCACCAGCAGAACGGCGACCCCACGTTCGTGACCATCCAGGGCCTGGTCGGCGCCGACGCCTTCACCGCCGACGAGGCGGGGATCGACGCCCGCAACATCGCCGAGGCCTTCACCGTGTTCTTCTTCCCGCTGCAGCCGGCCACCGGTACGCCGGCGCTGTCCCCGGCGGCCACCAACCTGCGCCAGAACAACGTGCTCGACACCCGCAACGGCTACTTCTCGAACGATCCGCTCGGCCTGTGGGTGATGCGCTGGGTGAGCTGGGACGGCCCGAACGTCCAGTCCCAGGATTGCCAGGAGGAGATGGACGACCTCGCCGCCCGGAACGGTCTCGACCTCGACGGCACGCCGCAGATCACCACCGTCTCGGACATCGAGAACCTCCAGGCCGAGGGCTGCGTGACGGTGCGCACCCGCCCGAGCGACGGCTCGCAGGGGCCCCGCTGGCTGCTCTGCCCGACGTTCAAGGACCCGACCGATGGCGTGATCCGTCCCGACGCCTCGCTGGTCGCGGTGCCGGTGAGCGACGAGATCTTCGACGAGTTCGAGTGCCTGCAGACGACCGGCGACCACTGCTGATCGCCGCGGCCGTCGATCCATCCTTCCGGGGGGCGCCGCCGTCCGGCGCCCCCCGTTCTCCATCTCGCCGGCGCGTCTCGGCGGCGTGCTAGACCCGCGACAGCCGGGCCAGGCTCTTGCGCAGCAGCTCGGGGAAGTCGGCCTCCGGCAGCTCGCGGCGCACCTCGCCCACCGCGCGCTCCGCCTGCGGCCGCTTGTAGCCCAGGTTGACCAGCGCCGAGACGACCTCCTCGTCGCCGCCCTCGGCGGGGCGCGGCGGCAGCGCCGCGGCGAGGTCGCCCACCTTGTCGCGCAGCTCGAGCACCATCCGCTCGGCCGTCTTCTTGCCGATCCCCGGGATGGTGGCGAGCCGCGCCGCGTCGCCGCGCGCGATCGCCGTCACCAGGTCGTCCGGCGGCATGCCGGAGAGCACCACCCGGGCGAGCTTGGGGCCGATGCCGGAGACGGCGATCAGCTTGAGGAACAGCCGCTTCTCCCTCCCCGTCCAGAAGCCGAAGAGGGTGAGGCCGTCCTCGCGCAGGTGGGTGTGGACGTGGAGGCGCACCTCCGGCGGCCCCTCTTCGGCGGTGGCGCGGCGCTCGACCTCGACGTAGGTCGACACCGGCACCAGCACCTCGTAGCCGACGCCCCCGACCTCGATCAGCAGGCGGTCCGGCTCGCGCTCGACGGCGCGCCCGGTCAGCGAACCGATCACCGCGCCCCCGCCGCGGCGGCGGCGTCGAGGGCGCCGGCGACGTCGGCCTCGAGGTCGGCGCCGTCCTCGATGCCGCAGGAGAGCCGGACGAGGCCGTCGCCGATGCCGCGGGCGCGCCGGGTCGCCGGGTCGAGCGCGCGGTGCGAGGTGCGCGCCGGCACCGAGACGCCGCTCTCCACCCCGCCCAAGCTGGGGATGATGCGCACCAGCCCGAGCGCGTCGACGAAGGCGGCGGCCGCCGCCGCGCCGCCGGCGAGGTCGAGGGCGACCATCGCCCCGCCGCTCTCCATCTGCGCGCGGCCGACCGGGTCGAAGCCCGGCCAATGGACCCGCGCCACCGCCGGGTGGCCGGCGGCGAGGTGGGCCAGCCGCTCGGCGTTCTCCGCCTGCCGCGCCAGGCGCAGCGACAGCGTCTTCGCGCCGCGGGCGACGAGGAAGGCGGCGTGCGGGTCGAGGCAGCCGCCGGTGGTGATCATCGCCTTGCGGAGGGCGGCGATCGGCTCGCCGGCGCCGGCGACCACCCCGGCGGTGACGTCGCTGTGGCCGGCGAGGAACTTCGTGGCGCTGTGGACGACGAGGTCGGCGCCGAGCGCCAGCGCGCGCTGGATCGGCGCCGGCGCGAAGGTGCCGTCGACCACCACCCGCACCGGGCGGCCGGCGGCGGCGGCGATCCGCCGGCAGCGCGCGGCGACGGCGGCGAGGTCGCAGCAGGCGAGGAGCGGGTTCGACGGCGTCTCCAGGTAGACGGC
>DATABP010000010.1:0-2278 GCA_036259515.1 Thermoanaerobaculia bacterium
GCGCGAAGCTCTCGACGTTGCCGCCGCTGCCGGCCACCGGCGAGTCGACCACCCCGAGCGTCGCGAGCCCGAGCGCGGCGAGCGCCGCCACCGTGTCGTCGACCACCCGCCGCCGCAGCGCCTCGTCGCGCAGGATGCCGCCCTTCCCCACCGCCCCCCGCCCGGCCTCGAACTGCGGCTTGATCATCGGCAGCAGCCAGCCGCCGTCCTGGACCAGCGGCAGGAGCGCCGGCACCACCTTGGCGAGCGAGATGAACGACACGTCGACCACCGCCAGCCGGCAGCGCTCGGGCAGATCGTCCGGCGTCAGGTTGCGCGCGTTGACCCGCTCCATCACCACCACCCGCGGGTCCTGGCGGAGGCGGAAGTCGAGCTGCCCGTAGCCGACGTCGACGGCGTAGACCCGCCGCGCGCCGCGTTGGAGGAGACAGTCGGTGAAGCCTCCGGTGGACGCTCCGACGTCGAGGCACGCCCAGCCGGCGGGATCGAGGGCGAAGCGGTCGAGCGCCGCCTCGAGCTTCCGCCCGGCGCGCGAGACGAACGGCTCCCGCGGCCCCTGCACCTCCACCCGCGCCGCGTCCGCCACCTCCGCCCCCGGCTTGTCCACCCGCCGCCCCTCCACCTCCACCACCCCCGCCATCACCGCCCGCCGCGCCTTCTCCCGCGACGCGAAGAGCCCGCGGGCGACGAGGAGCTGGTCGAGTCGCAAGGATCGGCTCCTGGACGAGACGTCGAGGTCGGTTCCGGGTCGCGGGCGGTGGGCGAGCAAGGCAACCCGACCGGCGGCAGCAAGCCCCGTGCCGGAAGTCGCTGGCGGGGAAGAGTATAGCCGGCGGGTCGGGCGGGCTCGGACGGTCGCCTGCTATCCTTTGTCACGAAAACACCATCGAAGGGAGGCGCGGGTGCACTGTCCGAGCTGCAGGGCCGAATTCCGCGCGGGCATCGAGCGCTGCTCCGAGTGCGGCGGCGAGCTGCTTCCGGGCGACCTGCCGCCCGCTGGGCGGCCGACGGTCGGGCCGCCGCTGAACACCGTCGCTGTCCTCACCTCCGGCGACGCCGGCCAGATCGCGCTCGCCCGCTCGATCCTCGAAGCCGAGGGCGTGCCCTGCTCCACCTCCCGCGAGCGCCTGCAGGACCTGTTCGGCGCCGGGCGCCTGGGGTTCGGCTACAACCCGCTGGTGGGCCGTGAGGAGATCCGGGTTCCGGAGGAGGAGGCGGAGCGGGCGCGTGAGCTGCTGGCGGGGGTGGAGGTCCCGGAGATCGGAGGCGAGGACGACGAGGACGAGGACGAGCCGATCGCGGAGGACGCGCCTCCCCTGGCGCCGCTCGCCAGCCGGCGGGCGCGCCTCGCCTTCCGGCTGCTCGTCCTCGGCGAGCTGGCGCTCGTGCTCTCTCACTGGTTCGTGGATCCGGAGTGGCAGGCGCGGATCTCCGACGGCACCTGGGACGCGCTGTGGACTGCCCTGCCGGCCGCCGGCTGGTCCGATCCGCTGCTCTCGGTCATGCCGGCGACACCGCTGCTCAGCCTCGTCGCGGCGATCGGGCTCGTCGCCTTCTGGTCCCCCGCGAGAACGCTCTACGTGCTCGTCGTCGGGTACTGGCTGCTCGTGTCCCTCGGCGGCGGACCGTCGCTGGGCTACGGAATCCAGTCGTTCGTCGGCGGCGTGGAGAGCGTCACCACCGGAGCCATCCTCGCCCTCTCCTTCTACGGCCCGATCGCGCAGGGCTTCACGCGGCGCAGGCGCGCGGGGAGCCGTCCGCGCCGAGAGCCGGCCTCGGCGTAGCCCGCAGAGGGGCCCCGTCCTCACCACCCGATGCCGTAGTCCTCCCCGTGGTCGGAGGAGCCGCCCCACATCGTGCCGTGCTCGCGGTCGAACCAGATGGCGTTGATCGGCCCCGACGTCTTGGCGGCGGTCTCGACGTCGTAGCCCATCCGCTCCAGCTCCTCGCGCACCCAGGGCGGGGTGTCGTCGCGCAGGACGAGGCGGCCCGGCTCGGTGCGGTGGTCGCCGAAGGAGCTCCGCATCTGATAGCTGACGATGTTCGGCGCCTCGGCGGCCTCCTGCACCGTCATCCCGAACTCGACGACGTCGAGGAAGAACTGGAGGAGGTTCTGGTCCTGGGTGTCGCCGCCCTGGACGGCGAAGGCGAGGAAGGGGGCGCCGTCCTTGACCGCCAGCGAGGGCGTCAGCGTCACCCGCGGGCGCTTGCCGGGGGCGAGCACGTTGTAGGGGTTCTCCGCCGGGTCGAGGACGAAGCTCTGCATGCGCTGGGAGAG
>DATABP010000011.1:0-9954 GCA_036259515.1 Thermoanaerobaculia bacterium
CGGCGGATCGCCTCGACCTCCTCGGGCGGCAGGCGGAAGGTGGCGGTGACGGTGCCGCGGCCGGGGCGGACGAAGCGGATCGCCGCCGCCTTGTCCCACACCACGTACCCTTTCCCCAGCGCCTGCGCCAGGATGAGCACGAAGAACGGGTCGCACATCGCGTAGAGCGAGCCGCCGAAATGGGTGCCGAAGTAGTTCCGGTTCCACCAGCGGAGCTTCAGGCGGACGACGAAGGTGTGGGGGTCCGGGCGCGAGACCCGGATGCCGGCGCCGAGGTAGGGCGGCCAGACGGAGAGGAGGCGCAGGACGTCGAATCGGCGGCGCGGCACGCCCCCGATTCTAGGCGGGGCCAGCCTAGGGCGACGCCGCCGCCCGCACCCGCCGCGGCCGCCGGCGCATTCCCCGTCCCGTCCCCGAGCGCTCCCAGCGGTCGAGGTGCTGGAGCAGGAAGTCGATCGGCACGCGGTGGCGGGTGCCCTCGCCGACGCGCTCGAAGACCACCTCCGACCAGCCGCGCATGCCGACCGGCCGGTAGTCGTGACCGTTCATGCGCAGCACGTCGCCGGCGATGGCGCGGATCAGCACCCGCTCGTAGCGCGAGCGGGAGAGCAGGCGCTCGGGGAAGAGATCGTCCCAGCGGCAGAGGCGCCCGACGTCGTCGTAGGCGGCGGGGCGCTCGCGGAGGTCGAGGAGGGTCGGCGCGTGGCGGAGCAGGATGGCGTCGAGCATCCGCGCGGTGAACGGCTCGGCGATCCGCCGCACCGCGGGCCGAAAGGCGAGGTAGACGTCGCGGCCGATCTCGCGCAGGCTCCTGCGCGCGCCGCCGACCGGGAAGGCGGGCTCGTCGGGCGGCGTGGTGAAGGGGTCGGCGGAGAACGACTCCGCGCGCGCCACCCAACCCTGCCGCGAGCTGTGCGGCAGCGGTTGGAACCCGTCGATCCGCGGCACCCGGTGGCGGTCGAGCTCGGCGAGGTCGAAGGACGGCCAGCCCATCGCGTCGCGGGCGGCGCCGGTGACCAGGGCGGCGGTCGAGATCATCAGCGAGGCCGAGGGGGTGAAGTCGGCGGTGATCTCGATCCGGCCGCCGCGCGGGCGGACGCCGATCCCGGTCGACCGGCGGTTGGCGGCGAGCAGCATCGCCGCCGGCGGCAGCGCGTGGACGAGCAGGAACGCGAGGTCCTCGACGGTCGCCGGCTGCCGCCGGCCGTCGCCGCCGCCCGCCGGCCCGCGGGTGGTGAACGAGATGTTGTAGTGGGTCGAGAACCCGGCGAGCCGCGCCCGACGGCCGCTGCGCTCCTCCCAGGCGTCGAGCTCGCGGCGCACGAGGCGGATGCCTTCCCACAGCGAGCGGCCGGCGCGCGCCGCGCAGCCGCGCTCGATCTCGATCACCGGCGTCGCCACCTCGACCACGCCGGTGTCGAAGTAGACGGCGCCGCCGGTCGGCAGGTGGTAGGAGGTGCCCTCGCGGTGGACGAGCGGCTGGCGGATGAACCCGGTGGGGTTCCCGAACAGACGCGCCGGGTCGACCTTGCGCTCGTCCACCCACAGCTCGAGCTCGGCCTCGAGCCCGATCGCCGCCAGCGCCAGCGGCCGCTCGCCGCGGCCGGCCACCTCGCCCTTGGCACCGCCCGCCTTGCCGCTACCCATCGTCCGCCTCCCCTGGAACGCCCTCGCCGTCGTCGCTCTCCTCGGCCACGTCGCGCGGCGCCACCCGCACCCGGCCGAGGTCGAGGTGGAGGTGGTCGATGGTCTCGCCCGGCCGGCGGCCCCACGGCCGGCACCACGCCGCCGGCAGCACGCGGCGGACGATCTCGGCGTAGCGGCCGACCGTCGCCTCGGAGTCGAGACAGTCGTCGCCGACGCGGTAGAGGTTCGCCGCCGTCCCCCAGCGGTGGACCGACGCCGCCTCCCCCGCCGGGTGCGCCGGCGAGCGGTAGCCGCCGTTCGCCGCCACGTGGACGTAGGTGCCGAGGTGCTGGCGCAGCGCCGAGAGGTGCGCCGCGAGATGGGTGATCGCCAGCGGCACGTAGCGCGGGAAGGCGCGGAGCGGCGCCGGCTCGCGGACGTCGACGGCGATCAGCTCGTGGAGCATGAAGTACGGGGCGAGCTGCGTCTCCTTCGCCACCTGCCACGACTCGATCTCGTAGAACCAGCGCGGCAGCCGCCAGCGCCGGCCGGCGGCGTCGGCGACCGGCTCGCCCGGGCGGAGGAGGCGGCGGAGCTCGTCCGGCAGCTCGAGGCCGTCGACCACCGGCAGCGGCGCCGGCGGCGTCTCCGGCGCCCGCGCCTCCTCGGCGGCCGCGCGCTGGAGCCGCGCGCTCACGCCTCCCCCGTCAGGTGCCGGTAGACCGCCTGCGACAGCTTGGCGACCGTCTCGCGCCGAGCGCCGCCCTCGCCCGCCCACTGGGTGAGGATCGCCACCGCGTAGGGCGGCCGGTCGGGCAGGTAGACGAGCCCGGCGTCGTGGCTCACCGTCGAGGTCTCGCCGGTCTTGTGCGCGAAGCGGGCGTCGCTCCGCGCCGCGTCGGGCAGCCCGGCCGGGATGCCGCTCCGGAACGCCTGCTTGTGGAGCACCTCGAGCATCGCCGCCGAGGCCTCCGGCGAGACCGCCCGCCCCTCCTCGACGCGCCGGAACACCCCCACCAGCCCCTCGGCGGTGACCCGGTTGTCGATCCCCGCCGCGTGCGCCGCCTCGTCCTCCACGCCGCGCGCCAGCTCGACGCCCCCGATCCCCAGCTCCGCCACCGCCCGCCGCGCCGCCTCGACGCCGACGAGGTCGAGGAGGAGGTTGGTCGCCAGATTGCTGCTGGTGGCGATCATGCTCTCGGCGAGCCGGCGGAGGCGGAGGAGCTTGCCGGTCGCGGCGTGGATCTCGGCGTCGGCGTCGCGGGAGGCGGCGATGGCGAAGGCGGCGCCGTCGTGGACGGAGAGGAAGCGGTTGCGCACGTGGAGCCGGTCGTCGAGCCGGAAGCGCCCCGCCTCGACCGCCGCGAACAGCCCGACCAGCACCGCCACCTTGATCGTGCTCGCGGCGTGGAACCAGCGGTCGCCGTAGTAGCTCCACGAGGTGGCGCTCGCCTGGTCCCACACCGCCACCGCCACCGCCTCCGCCCCGGCGCGAGCGGCGATCTCCTCGACGGTCTCCTGGAGGCGAGCGGCCACGGCCGGCGGAGACAGCAAAGCCGGCGCCAGGGTCCCGGCGGCGCGAGCTACCCCGGCGCCAGCGGCGCCAGCCACAGGGCGATCACCGCCAGGAACAGCACGAAGAAGAGGTCGAGCAGGCAGCCGACTCGCGCCATCTGGGGCATGGTGACCAGGCCGGTGCCGTAGACGATGGCGTTCGGCGGGGTGGCGACGGTCCCGCGCCCGCCGGCCGCTCGACCATCCGCGCTTGCCATCAGCCGCCGGGCGCCGGCGGCAAAACCGCTCCCCGTCTCGCGCTCCTGTTGACATCCGACAAGAGAGTGACTCATACTCCTGTCGACAACCGACAACGGGAGACGCCGCGCATGGGTGCCGAGGGCAAGACCGGGGACGTGCTGCAGGGCACGCTCGACCTGCTGATCCTGAAGACGCTGTCGCTCGGGCCGCAGCACGGCTGGGGGATCTCGCAGCACCTCCTCCAGGTCTCGCGGGAGGCGCTCCAGGTCAACCAGGGCTCGCTCTACCCCGCCCTCCAGCGCCTCGAGCGGCAGGGCTGGGTGGAGGCGGAGTGGGGGCTGTCCGAGAACCGGCGGCGGGCGCGCTTCTACCGCCTGACCCGCGCCGGCGAGCGGCAACTCGCGGCGGAGACCGACTCGTGGCGGCGCTTCACCGGCGCCGTCGAGCGGGTGCTGGCGGGGGCGCGGTGAGCGCCCGGAGCGAGCTCCGCGTCCGTCTCGGCGCGCTCTTCTCCCGCCGGCGGCTCGATCGCGACCTCGACGCCGAGCTCGCCTTCCACGTCGAGATGGAGACGGCGCGCGCGGTCGCCCACGGCTTCGATCCGGCGGAGGCGCGGCGCCGGGCGCTGGTCGCCTTCGGCGGAGTGACCCAGGCGCGCGAGGGGGTGCGCGAGGAGCGCGGCGCGGCCGCGGTCGAGGACCTCGCCCGCGACCTGCGGATCGCGCTCCGCGGCCTGGTCCGCAGCCCCGCCTTCTCCGCCGCCGTCGTGCTCACCCTGGCGCTCGGGATCGGCGCCACCACGGCGGTGGCGAGCGCGGTCGTGGGCGTGCTGCTGCGCCCGCTCCCCTTCCTCGACCCCGAGGAGCTGGTGGTGGTGTGGGAGACCGACCGCGCCAGCGGCACCGTCCACGAGCCGGCCTCGGTACCCGACTACCTCGACTTCCGGGAGCGCAGCCGCACCCTCGCCGGCCTCGCCGCCTTCGAGGGGCGGCAGGTCGGCCTGGCGGCGCCGGGCGGCGAGCCGGCGCGCCTCGACGCGCTGGCGGTCTCGGCCGAGATGCTGGCGCTCCTCGGCGTCGAGCCGCTGGTCGGCGGCGACCTGCCGGCGGCGGCGCACCTGCCGGGCGCCGGCGGGCCGCCGGCGGTGCTGCTCGGCGAGGCGCTGTGGCGCGAGCGCTTCGCCGCCGATCCGCGGATCGTCGGCCGCTCGGTGGCGATCGACGACGTGCCGGCGGTGGTCGCCGGAGTGCTGCCGCGACAGGCCGACGAGGGGCTGCGCCGGGTGCTGGCGGCGGCGGACTACGGCGGCGCCTTCGGGGGCCAGCGGCGGCAGCGGGTCGACCTCTGGCTGCCGCTCCGGCCCGACCCGGTGGCGAGCCCACGGGACACCCATCCGATCTTCCTCCTCGGCCGGCTCGCCGCCGGCGCGAGCCTCGACGCCGCGCGGCAGGAGCTCGCCGCCGTCGCCGCCGACCTCGAGGCGGAGCACCCGGAGAACGCCGCCCGCGGCACTCATGTCGAGCCGCTGCGCGAGGTGGTGCTGGCGCCGCTGGCGCGCCCGCTCTTCGTCGTCCTCGCCGCCGCCGCGCTGGTCCTCGTCACCGCCTGCGGCAACGCGGCGCACCTGCTCCTCGGCCGCGGCGTCGCCCGGCGGCGCGAGACGGCGGTGCGCGTGGCGCTCGGCGCCGCCGGCCGCGACCTCCTCCGCCACCACCTCGCGGAGGCCGCCCTGCTCGCCCTCGGCGGCTGCGCGCTCGGCGTCGGCCTCGCCGCCGGCGGCCTCGGCGCCCTCCGCGCGCTGGCCCCGGCCGACCTGCCGCGCCTCGACTCCGTGGCGCTCGATCCGCGGGCGCTCCTCCTCGCCGCCGCGCTGGCGCTGGCCGCCTGCCTGGCGTTCGCCCTGCCGCCGACCGCCCAGGCGCGGCGGCGGGCGGCACCGGCGGCGCTCCTCGGCGCCCGCGCCGGCGCCCCGAGCGGTCCCGGCGGCCACGCGCTGCGATCCGGGCTGGTGGTCGCCCAGGTGGCGCTGGCGCTGCTCCTCACCGTCGCCGCGGCGCTCCTCGCCCGCGGCTTCTGGACGCTCGCCGCCGTCGACCCGGGCTTCCGCGCCGAGGGCGTGCTCAAGGCGGAGCTGATCCTCCCCGCCTCGCGCTACCCGGGGGACTTCGCCCGCTGGCCGGCGTGGGACGAGATCCACGGCGTGCGCCGGCGGGTGGTCGAGCGGATCGAGCGGCTGCCCGGCGTGGAGGCGGCCGCGGCGGCGGCCTACCACCCGCTCGACCGCGGCTTCGTCAACTCCTTCGCCGTCGTCGGCCGCGAGGCGGAGGCGGCGGGCTGGCCGGAGATCCGCGTGCGCCAGGTCGACGCCGGCTACTTCGCCGCGCTCGGCCTGCCGCGGCTGGAAGGCCGCCTCTTCGCCGCCGGCGACGGCACCGGCCGCGAGCGGGTGGCGGTGGTCAACCGGCAGGCGGCGCGCCGCTTCTTCGCCGGCCGCTCGCCGGTCGGCCAGCGGGTGCGCATGTGGGGACAGGAGTGGCGCGTGGTCGGGGTGAGCGGCGACGAGCGCGTGCACGGGCTGGCCGAAGCGCCGCCGCCGGCGCTCTACGTGCCGCTGGCGCAGGCGCCGGCGCGGAGCGTGGTGCTCCTGGCACGCACGGCGGGCGACCCGCTGGCGCTCGCTCCCGCGGTGCGCGCGGCGGTGCGCGCCGAGGACCCGGCGCTCGCCGTCTTCGGGGTCGAGCCGCTCGCCGCCACCGTGGCGGCGTCGCTCGCCGAGCAGCGCTTCGTGCTCCTCCTCGTCCTCGCCTTCGCCGCGGCGACGCTGGCGCTGGCGGCGGTGGGGCTCTACGGGCTCCTCGCCCACCGGGTGGCGCTCGAGCGCCACGAGCTCGGCGTCCGCCAGGCGCTCGGCGCCACGCCGCGCCAGGTGGTGGCGCTGGTCCTCTCCCGCGGCGCCCGGCTGGCGGCCTTCGGTCTCGCCGCCGGCCTCCTCCTCGCCGTCGCCGGCAGCCGGCTGGTCGGCGCCCTCGTCTTCGGCGTCGGCCCGGGCGATCCGACCGCCTGGGCGCTGGCCGCCGGCGCCGTCCTCGCCGTGTCGCTCGCCGCCACCCTGCTGCCGGCGCGCCGGGCGACGGCGGTGGAGCCGACGATCGCGCTCCGCGCCGGGTGAGCCCGGCGCGGGGGCGGCGGCGAACCGGGAGACCGCCGGGTCCTAGAGCTCCGCCACCTCGCCCAGCACCCGCTCGGCGTGGCCCTGGGCGCGCACGTTCGGGTAGTGCTTGAGCACCGTGCCCTCGGGGTCGACGACCACCGTCGAGCGCAGCACCCCCATGCTCTTCTTGCCGTAGCGGTTCTTCTCGCCGTAGGCGCCGATCTCGCGCAGGAAGCCGCCCTCGGCGTCGGTGAGGAGCGGGAAGTTGAGGCCGTACTTGTCGCGGAAGCTGCAGTGCGAGCCGGCGTCGTCCATCGAGATGCCGGCGACACCGAAGCCGGCGGCGCGGAAGGAGTCGATCTGGTCGCGGAAGTCCTGCGCCTCGATCGTGCAGCCGGGGGTGTCGTCCTTCGGATAGGCGTAGAGCACCAGCCCGCGCGGGCCGGCGAGGTCGCCGACCGTGCGCGGGGCGCCGGTCTCGTCGGGCAGGCGGAAGGCGGGAAGCCGGTCGCCGGGGTTCATCGCTCGTCTCCCTTGGTGGTGAGGTCGTCGGGGGTGGCCACCGCCGGCGGCTCGTCGGCGCGCTCGGGCGCCACGAACTCGTCGAGCCAGCGCTCGGTCTCCCACAGCATGTGGAGCACCGACTCGCGGGCGAGGTAGCCGTGGCTCTCGTGCGGCAGCATGACCAGCCGCACGGTGGCGCCGTGGCCCTGGAGCGCGTTGTAGAAGCGCTCGCTCTGCATCGGGAAGGTGCCGGAGTTGTTGTCGGCCTCGCCGTGGATGAGGAGGATCGGCTCCTCGACGCGGTCGGCGTGCATGAACGGCGACATCGCGAAGTAGACCTCCGGCGCCTCCCAGAAGGTGCGCTCCTCGGACTGGAAGCCGAACGGCGTCAGCGTGCGGTTGTAGGCGCCGCTCCGCGCGATGCCGGCGGCGAAGAGGTCGGAGTGGGCGAGCAGGTTGCCGACCATGAAGGCGCCGTAGGAGTGGCCGCCGACGCCGATCCGCCCGCGCTCCGAGACGCCGCGCCGCACCAGCTCGTCGACCGCCGCCTCGGCCGAGGCGACGAGCTGCTCGACGTAGCGGTCGTTGGGCTCGGCCTCGCCCTCGCCGACGATCGGCATCGCCGGGTCGTCGAGCACCGCGTAGCCCTCGGCCAGCCAGAGGAGCGGCGAGCCCCACCACAGGCGGTCGAAGCGGTACGGGGAGTCGCGCACCTGGCCGGCGAAGTCGGCGTCCTTGAACTCCTCCGGATAGGCCCAGAGGAGCGTCGGCAGCGGCCCGTCCTCGCGCGTCCAGCCGGCCGGGGTGTAGAGGGTGGCGGTCAGCTCGACGCCGTCGGCGCGCGAGTAGCGGACGAGCTCCTTGCCGATCGCGGCGAGCTGCGGCGTCGGGTGCGGGAAGTCGGTGAGGCGGAACGGCGAGGCGGCCGCGTCCGCGGCGCCCTCCAGCCGGCGCAGGAAGTAGTTCGGCGGCTCGTCGACCGACTCGCGGCGGGTGAGCACCACCCCCGCCGCCGGATCGAGCACCTCGACCGGCCGCTCGTAGTACGGCGCCTCGCTGCGGAACAGCCGCGCCTTCTCCTTCGTCGAAAGGTCCCAGCGGTCGAGGAACGGCCGGTCGCCCTCCTCCGAGGCGCCGTCGCCGATCAGGAAGATCGACTCGCCGCCGCCGGCGGTGAGCAGCACGCGGTGGCCGGACGGGGTGGTCGTCGTCACCGGGTCGCCGGGGTGGCGGTAGCGGTCCTCCCAGTTGACGTCGACGAGGAGCTCCGGCGCGGCGCCGGAGCGGTCCGGGCGCAGGCGCCAGGCGCGCTGGGTGCGGGTGCGCCACCACCACTCGCTGGCGATCGCCAGGTCGCCGCTCGCCCACTCGATGCCGCCGAAGCGGAGCGCCAGGGTGACCAGCGGCGCGGGCTCGCCCGAGAACGGCGCCGCGAGCTGGACGACGCGGTCGCGCTCGTCGGCCTCGCGGCCGGCGTCGCCGCCGTCGAGCGCCTCGACCCACACCACGGTCGCCGGCGCGTCCGACCGCCAGTGGTGGCCGCGCGGGCCGGTGGGCACCGAGCCGAAGGTGGTCGGCACCTCCTCCTGGAGGGGCAGGTCGACGAGCCCGGCCACCCGCTGCCCGGCGGTCGTCCACACCTCCACCCGGCGGGGGAAGCGCGACGCCGGCACCAGGTACGAGAACGGCCGGTGCAGCGTCTCGACGAGGAGGTGCCGCCCGTCCGGCGCCGGCGAGAAGTCCCACAGGAGGCCCGGATCGCCGATCGCCGACACCGTCCCGTCCAGCCCCACCACCGCGAGCTGCGAGGTGAAGTGGTGCTCGAAGAGGCGCGCGTCGTACTCGTTCTCCAGGAGGTCCTGGTACGTGCGCGCCGGCGCCGTGCGCCCGCGGCTCTCGCGGATCACCGGCCCCGGGGGCACCGCCGGCGGCGGCGGCTCCGCCCCGCGGTCGGCCGGCACCAGCGCGGCGACCAGCGCCTCGCCCGAGGCCAGCCACACCGGCGCCTCGCGGGCCGCCAGGTGCAGCGCCCGCTCCGTCACCCGCCGCGCCCGCCCGTCGGCCACGTCGCCCACCCACAGCTCGATGCGGTCGGCCGTGCGGTGGGTGAAGGCGAAGCGGGAGCCGTCCGGCGACCACGAGACGTTGGCGAGCTTCGGCGCCGCCGGCAGCCCGGAGACGGAGCGCTCCTCGCCGTCCGCCACGCGGACCAGGCTGAGGTCCGAGAGCGGGAAGTCCCGGCTCGGGCCGGACACGGCGGGATCGATCCGCATCCCGGCGAGGCGCAGCTCGCGGGCGGCGACCTCCTCGATGCCGGGCAGGCTCGGCGATTCGAGGAGCAGCAGCCACTCCCCGTCCGGCGAGACCCGCACCGCCGGCGTGCGCGGCGCGTCGACCAGCGCGACGAGGGAGTCGGACGGCTGGCGGTAGGCAGGGGCGGTGGAGTCGTCGGCCGGCGCGGCGGCGGCCGGGGCGGCGAGCGCCAGCCCGGCGAGCAGCGCGAGGACGGGGCGAAGCGGACGGAGGGAGAGCCTGGAATCCATCGAGTGCTCCGGGAGCGAGTGGGTTCGGGGCGCCGGCGGCCGGCGCGGGTAAGGGGAGTGTAGCGGACGGCGAGGGGGTGGTTGACACCGCGGCAGGTGATTCGGGAGGAGCCGCAGATGCCCAGCAGGGTGAACGGAATCGGCGAACCACTCCCGGAGGAGGCACTGCGCCTCCACATCGAGGGGACGATCGAGGGCGGCGAGCCGGAAGCCGAGCCACCACCGGGCGCCCGCCCGGGCTTGTGAAACTCGTCACAACCTGCTACGCTCCCCCTCGCAGTCAAGGGTCAGGTTCCCTGCCACCCCGGCTCGCGGTTCCGAGCCACCTGCCTGACGACGGCGCTCCGGTGATCCCGGGCGTCGCCCACCCGACGC
>DATABP010000012.1:0-3190 GCA_036259515.1 Thermoanaerobaculia bacterium
GCTGCCGCTCGCCGCCGTGCCGCCGACGCCCACCGGCGGCGCGGACGAGGCGCCGCTCGAGCTGCTCCTCACCCCGCACCGCGACGCCGGCGCCGCGCGCCTCGCCGCCGAGCTGCGGTGGCGCCTCGACCGCTCGCGCCGTGCCGAGCGCGGACGCCTCCCCGCCCGCATCGCCTACACCCACTCCTACGTCGTCGCCCGGCTCTACTTCGACGAGGTGGTGCGCGTGCTCCTGCCGCTCACCGAGTGGTGGCGCGACTTCGTGTGGACCGGGATGTTCACCGACGCCGACGCCGACGAGGTCGAGGACCGCACGCTCCGGGACCTCCTCGCCCAGCTCGACCCCGACGCGCTCGCCGCCGCGCTCGCCGAGTGGAGCAGCGCCCAGGTGCCGGAGGACGCGCCGCGGGGCACCCGGACGAAGCGCGACGCCAGCGAAGGCCTCGCCACCGAGCTGAGCCACGACCTCCTGTGGATGCTGCGCGTGGTCGGCACGCTCCACTGGGCGCGGCGGCTCGACGAGGGGCCGGCCGCGGCCGGGGACGTGCCGCTCGAGGACGGGCGGGTGGCCGGCTTCCCGCGCGGCGCCGACGGCGAGGTCGACTACCGCCTCCTGATCGACGCCGCCCTCGCCCTCCTCGACAGCGCCCTCTCGGTGATCGAGGCGCCGCAGCCCTCGCTCTTCCTGGTCAACCGCAACCGCGACGTGGCGCTGGCGGTGGCCGACAGCCGGCGGGCGATCAAGGCCGACGCCGCCGCCAACCTGTTCGAGATCCGCTGCGAGGACCTGATCTGGGCGATCCTCGACAGCGGCGTCGACGCCACCCACCCCGCGTTCCGCATGCGGGAGGACGAGGACGCCGCCGCCGCGGCCCCGCCCGCCCACTGGTCGAAGCGCAGCCGGGTGGTCAAGACCTACGACTTCACCCGCCTCCGGCCGCTCCTCGACCCGGAGGTCGTGCGCGAGCTGCTCAACGCCGACGACGTCGCCGCCCAGCGCTTCGGCGACGACGACCTCGACGCGCGCCTCCAGCCGATCCGCCGGCTCCTCGCCCGCGAGGCGGCGGCCGACGCCGCGCGCAAAGAGGCCGGCGCCGAGCGCGGCGACCCGGCGCTCGGCCGCCTGCGCGACCATCTCGAGGAGCTGCGCAAGCGCCTCCAGAAGGGCCGCGAGATCGACTGGGAGCTGCTCGACCCGCTCCTCCGCGTGCCGCACGACGATTCCTACCCGCCGCCGACCAGCAACCACGGCACCCACGTCGCCGGCATCCTCGCCGCCGACTGGCAGGAGAAGGGCCTCCACGGCGTCTGTCCGGACATCCGGCTCTACGACCTCCGGGTGCTCGACCCGCGCGGCCCCAACGACGAGTTCACCGTGCTGGCGGCGCTCCAGTTCATCCAGTACCTCAACCGCCAGCAGGAGCTGCTGACCGTCCAGGGCGCCAACCTCAGCCTGTCGATCCGCCACGAGGTGACCAACTACGCCTGCGGCCGCACCCCCGTGTGCGACGAGTGCGAGCGGCTGGTGTCGTCGGGCGTGGTGGTGGTCGCCGCCGCCGGCAACGCCGGCTGGGACGAGGAGCTGGCGCGCGCCGCCGCCGGCGCCGGCTACCGTACGGTGTCGATCACCGACCCCGGCAACGCCGAGGCGGTGATCACCGTCGGCGCCACCCACCGCGACCGGCCGCACACCTACGGCGTCTCCTTCTTCTCGAGCCGCGGGCCGACCGGCGACGGCCGCGCCAAGCCGGACCTCGTCGCCCCCGGCGAGAAGATCACCAGCACCGTGCCCGGCGGCGGCACCAAGCGCGAGGACGGCACCAGCATGGCGGCACCCCACGTCTCGGGCGCCGCGGCGCTGTTGATGGCCCGCCACCCCGAGCTGGTCGGCCGGCCGACCCGGATCAAGGAGATCCTCTGCCGCACCGCCACCGATCTGGGCCGCGAGCGGCACTTCCAGGGCGCCGGCATGCTCGACGTGCTGCGCGCCCTGCAATCGATCTGAACGAGCACGTTCCCAGGAGCCCGCCATGACCTTCCGCCTCGAAGCCCTGCGCGCCGAAGCCGGCGACTGCCTCCTCCTCCACTGGGGCGACGCCGAGGAGGAGCGGCTGATCGTGGTCGACGGCGGCCCGTCCGAGGAGAGCTACCGGCGGCTGCGCCGACGCCTCGACGCGCTGCGCCGTGAGCGCGGCTTCGCCGACGCCGGCGAGCCGCTGCCGATCGAGCTCCTGATGGTCAGCCACATCGACGACGACCACATCGACGGTATCCTCCGCCTCTGCCGGCAGCTCCTCGACGAGGGCAACGACCGCTCCTACGAGATCGCGACGCTGTGGCACAACGCCTTCGACGACCTGATCGGCAACCGCGCCGACGACCTGCGGACGGCGGCGCGCGGCGCGGTGGCGGCGGCCTCGGCCGGCGGCGACTCCTTCGCCCAGGACCTGGTGCGCCACGACACGGCGCTGGTCGTCGCCAGCGTCGACCAGGGGCGGGCGCTGCGCGACGACGCCGCCCGTCTCGGCTTCCCGCCGCGGCTCCTCGTCGCCCAAGCCGACGAGAGGCCGCGCAACTTCGGCGCCGGGCTGGAGCTCCGCCTGGTCGGCCCGCTCAAGGCGCAGGTCGAGGCGCTCCATGCCGAGTGGGAGGAGCGGCTGCGCGCCCTCGACCGCCAGGGCCGGCTCGGCGACGCGGAGGCGGCCGCCTTCACCGACCGCTCCGCGGCCAACCTGGCGAGCCTCGTCGTCCTCGCCGAGCGCGACGGGCGCACCATGCTCCTCACCGGCGACGCGCGCGCCGACTTCCTGGTCGAGAGCCTGGAGGGACAGGGCCTCCTCGACGCCGACGGCCGCCTCCACGTCGACCTCTTCAAGCTCCCCCACCACGGCTCGAGCCGCAACGTCGACCGCTCGACCTTCCGCCAGATCACCGCCGACCACTACGTCGTCTCCGGCGACGGCAAGCACGGCAACCCGGACGTCGCCACCTTCGAGCTCCTGTTCGCGGGCCGCGAGGACGCCGGCCTCGCCGGCGAGCCCTTCACCTTCCACCTCACCTACGACCCGGAGGACTTCCGCCCCCACCGCGGCCACCCCTACCCGCTGGCGGAGCTGCGCGCGACGCTCGACGCGGCGCGACAGAAGGGGCACGACTTCACCATCCTCCACCCGGCGGCGGACGAGGAGTC
>DATABP010000013.1:0-4743 GCA_036259515.1 Thermoanaerobaculia bacterium
CGGCGAGGAGAGCCGCGGCCCGGGGAGCGCCGTCGCGGCCGGTGCGGCGCCGGCGGGCGCTCTCCCGGATCTCCCTGAGCGGGGGGAGGGCAGCGGCGGCCCGCGCTTTCGCTCCGGTCCGGCCGCCCGCCTGGCGCTCGCCGCCGTGGTCGCCGTGGCCGCCGCGGTGGCGTCCTCGCTCGTCGTCGTCGCCGCCTTCCCCGGCGCGCCGCGCTGGCTGGTCGCCCTCGCCGCCGGCGCCACGGCGGCCGCCCTCGCCGTGGCCGTCGTCCACCTCGCCGTCCGCTCCGCGCTGGCCGCCCTCGAGGCGCTCGACCTCGGCCTCTCCGCCCTCGGCGAGGGGCAGTCGAACGTGCAGCTCTCGCCCCGGCCGGGCGGCGAGCTCGGCCGGCTGGTCCTCCGCTTCAACCGCGCCGCCGCGGCGCTCGCCGAGGAGCGGGCGACGGCGCGCGAGAACGAGGTGCTGCTCGAGACCGTCCTCCAGGCGGCGCCCCTGGCCCTGGTGCTCACCGACGACCGCGACCGCGTGGTGCTCGCCAACCGCGCCGCGCGCGACACCTTCTCGCTGCCGCTCCGCGCCGAGGGGGCGAGCTTCGCCGCCGTCGTCGCCGCCGGGCCGCCGGCGCTCGCCGAGGCGCTCGCCGCCGGACGCGACGCGCTGTTCACCGTCGACCCGGAGGGCGGCGGAGGCGAGGGCGAGACCTACCACCTCTCGCGCCGCGGCTTCGAGCTCGCCGGCCGCCGGCACCTGCTCACCCTGGTGCGCCGCCTCACCCCGGAGCTGCGCCGCCAGGAGGTGGCGGTGTGGAAGCGGGCCATCCGCACGATGAGCCACGAGATCAACAACTCGCTGGCGCCGATCCGCTCGCTGTCGCGCTCGGCGGCGAAGCTCCTCGACCGGCCCGACGAGCGCGAGCGGCTGGAGGCGGCGCTGGCGGTGATCGGCGAGCGCGCCGGCCACCTCGAGGAGTTCCTCGCCGGCTACGCCCGCTTCGCGCGCCTGCCGCAGCCGCGCCCCGAGGAGGTCGCCTGGCGCCCGTTCCTCGCCGAGATCGCCGCGCTGGCCGAGTTCCACCTCGACGGCGAGCCGCCGGCGCGGCCCGGCCGCTTCGACCGCGGCCAGATGCAGCAGGTGCTCCTCAACCTGCTCGCCAACGCCGCCGAGGCGGGCAGCCCGTCCCGGGAGATCGCGGTCACCGTCGCCGAGTCGACCGACGGCGTCGTCCTCCGCGTCGCCGATCGCGGCCGCGGGATGAGCGACGAGGAGCTGCGCTCCGCCCTGGTGCCGTTCTTCTCCACCAAGCGCACCGGCGCCGGCCTCGGCCTCGCCCTCTGCCGGGAGATCGTCGAGGCCCACGGCGGCCGCGTCCGCCTGGAGCGCCGGCCGGGAGGCGGGGTGGCGGTGGTCTGCTGGCTGCCGGGGTAGCCCGGCGGCGGCGGCCTTACCCCTCGGTGACCGGCCGCAGCCCCGGCACCCCGAAGAGCGCCGCCGCGTCGCGCGGATCGACCGCCACGCGGGCGCCCGGGCCGTCGAAGAGGTAGGTCCGGCCGCTGCCCGGGCCGCGGACGATCAGCCGCGTCGGGCCGGTGTACTCGAAGCGCTCCGGCGGCGGGCCGGCGGGGGGCCGCACGATCCGGCGGGCGCCGGCGTGGTCGGGGTGCCGGCTAGGAGGCCGGCTCGGATGGAGGGGGGTCTTCGTCTGTCCGCAGCACATCGAGAGGCTCCTCGGAGTAGAGCGCCGGCGGCGTCGCCGGCGGACGGTCGGTGGCGCGCAGCAGCAGGATGGCGCCGGCGGAGAGCGCCGGCCAGAGCAGCAGGCGCTCGCCGGTGTTCCGTCCGACGACGACGGCGAAGGGGACGGCGATCCACAGGCTGAGGCAGTAGAAGCAGTCGAGCAGGCGGCCCCAGAAGCCGTCGCCCGCCGCCCGCCGCAGCCGGCCGGCCAGCCGCCACGGCCCCTCCTCGACGGAGAGGAGGAAGGTCAGCCGCCAGACGCACAGCGTGGCGAGGACCAGCCAGTAGAAGCGCGCTTCCATGGAGCTGAACGAGCGGGCGGAGCGCGGAACCGCCGCGCCCCGCCCGCCGTCTCAAGCGTTGACCACCGAGATCGCCCGCGACGCGAACGCCTCGCGGAAGGCTTGGTTCACCCACCAGTCCTGGGTCGACGCCGCGTCGAAGTCCTGCGGGTTGAAGGCCCGGCTCGCCGCGTAGAGGCTCAGGCTGTAGCACCCCGGCGGATGCGTGCCCGGCAGCCGGAAGTGGTTGGCCTGGGTGACGTTGTTGTCCGCCGGACCGGTGTGCCAGTGGCGGTAGGCGGGAGGTCCGCCGTCGAGCAGCACGAAGCCGCCCGCCGAGCTGCAGCCCGACTGCCCGAGCGCGGCGTTGCGCAGGTGGGTGGCCGCGGCGCTCCACGTCACGCGCAGGTCGATGCTCTGGCCGGCCGGCCGCTCGATCACCGGGCAGGTCTCGGGGTCCGCCGTCGGCAGCACCCGGGTCGAGTTGAGCGGGCTCCACGGCCCGCTCACCGACGACGGGCGCCAGCGCACCTCCTCGAAGACCACCGCGGGGCTGTCGTTGTCGACCCGGAAGAGGCGCGGCGCGCTCTCCTCGAGCGACGTGATGGCGCCGCCGCTCAGCTGCCCGATCTCGAGCACCAGCCGGTAGAGGCCGTTCGGCCGCGCCCCGGTGTTCCACGGCAGCAGCCAGTTCGGGTGGACGAGGATCGCCGGGTCGAGGATCGGGTACCAGCCGTCGGCGTCGGGGAGGAACGGGATCGGCGCCCCCGGGCCCTGCCGCGCCGCCATCCACGTAATGCCGAGCAGCGGCGTCTGCGCCCCGAAGGGAGCGGGCGGCTCGGGGCTGTGCTCGGACTTGATCCGGTAGTGGGTGGCGCCGGCGAGCCGCACGCAGCCGTGCAGGTTGAGGTTGCCGGCGTAGGGGGCGTTGGCCTCCAGCGGACCGGGCGATCCCGGGTCCGGCGGGGGCGGGTCGTCGCCGGACGTCGTCGGGCGGTTCACGCGCAGACCGTAGCCGGCGGCGTCGTCGTGGTAGTCGGCCTCGAGGTCGAGATAGCCGGCCGCCTCGATCGACGGCACGTTGCCGCAGGGGACCACCTTTTCCGGACCGCAGAACGGGGTGGCGACCGCGTTGGCCGAGGCCTCGAGCGTCACATCGGGGATCGACCCCGTGTTCCAGCGGACGTCGAAGAACCCCTCGGAGTAGATCGTCTCCTCGGTGCCGTCGGCGTCGACGTCCTGGGTCACCCGGAAGGTGACGTCGGGCACGTCGAGGACGAGCTGCCAGACCGGGACGAGCTCCTGGCGGCAGCGCAGGAACGGCCCGCGGAGCTGCCGGAAGTCGAGGCGCTCGGGCAGGCCGCGGCGGCGGCCGCCGAGGATCTCGCCGAGCGACTTCTCGTCCTCGCCGCTCGGCAGCGGCGGTGGCAGGAAGCCGCGGAACAGCGGTTCGTCGAGCATCTCCTGGAGCGGCGCCTGGCGCTCGCCCCGCAGGCCCGCGCCGCGCGCGCTCTCGCTCCGCCGGGCGATCACATCGCCGCCCGTGTCGCGCAGCCGCTCGAGGGCGGCGGGCTGGAGGCGGGTCAGCGGCCCGGGATCGGGTCCCGGCGGCCCGAAGATCCGCTCGGGCGAGATCTCGACGAGGTCGCGCAGCCGGGGGCGCTGGAAGACCCAGTCGCAGGTCCACTGCCGCCGCCAGCGCAGGATGCGGTCGACGTCCCAGAACGGCAGGAAGACGCAGAACCGCCCGCAGGCGTCGGTGGTCACGGTGGCGATCTCCTCCCGCCGGCAGCCGAAGGGGAAGAGCCACGCGTAGGAGCTGACTCGCGGGAAGTACGACAGGTAGCTGCAGTCGGTGTCCTCGACGTGCACGGTGGCGTTGGGCACCGGCTGGAGCTCGCCGGTCGCCGGGTCGCGCCGCACCACCTGACCGCAGATGCGGCGGAAGACGAAGAGCTGGGGGTCGAGCCGCCAGCGCAGCGTGTCGTGGACCTCGGCGATGCTGCGGCCGGCGATCTCCTTCGCGTCGATCCCGGCCAGGTTGGCGAGGTATCTCGCCCGGTTCTCCGTCAGCGGCAGGCTGTCGGGGTCGAGCCCGAGCAGCCGGTCCGCCCTGGTGGCCTCCGCGGCCTCCGCTCGACTCTCTCGCGGATCGTTCTCGTCTTCGTTCGGCATGTCTTCTCCCGAAGGGTCGGTGCGACGGCCCGCGCGATCCGGCGGCGGCCGTCGACCTCGTCTCGGGTGCCCGCGCGGCACCCCAGGTCGATTCCCGGATCTACGAAGACAGGCGAACGCTGAGAGACTTCGTTACGAGACGGCGCCGCTCCAGGTGCGCCGCACCCACTCCGCCTCGGCGGGGGACAGCGGCTCGCCGACCGTCGCCGCCGCCTCGACGTGGCGGCGGGTGCGCTGGCCGAGGAGGACGCAGGCGTTGCGGCTGTCGGCGAGGAGGGCGTCGACGACGGCGTGGAGGACCGGCTCGGGGTGGCCGGCGAAGCGCTCGCGGGCGGCGGCGGCGCCTTCCCGCATGCGGGCGACGAAGGCGGGGTCGCGGAACTCCTCGACGTTCGAGCGGAAGTCGCCCTTCGGGAACTCGGTCGGGCGCTCGTACTTGCCGAGCAGGAGGCCGTGCTTGAGCGGCGAGAAGAAGGCGGCGCCGCGGTCGTTCTCCTCCACCCAGCGCCGGAGGCCGGAGGCGGCGTAGTCGTCGTCGACCAGGTTGCGGAG
>DATABP010000014.1:0-6136 GCA_036259515.1 Thermoanaerobaculia bacterium
GGTGATGGAGCGCATCGTCGACAAGATGGTCGGCGAGCTCGCCGCCCGCCTCGCCGAGAAGAAGGTGGCGATCGAGCTCACCCCGGCCGCCCGCCGCCTCCTCGCCGAGCGCGGCCACGACCCGGCCTTCGGCGCCCGCCCGCTCGGCCGCCTGATCGAGGAGACGATCACCCGGCCCCTGACCGACGAGCTCCTCTTCGGCCGCCTGGCCGGGGGCGGCCGGGCGACGGTCGACGCCCAAGGCGGCGAGATCGTCCTCCGCGATCCGAGCGGAGCCGGAGGGGCGACGACGGAGAGGTGAACGAGCTCGACCCGATCCCCCGTCCCGACCTCGTCGACGAAGCGACCTGGGAGGCGCTGACACCGGGCGAGCGGGTGCGGGCGCTGAAGTCCGCCGAAGAGGGGTTGCCCTTGCCGGCGCACGTCTACGGCGACCTGCGCGAGCTGCCCGCCTGGGCCTTCTACGGCCCGGAGACGGGACTTCCGGAGGACTGGTTCAACCTCCAGGGCTTCCTGCTGCCGCGCTTCCGGCCGGGCGGCGGCGATCGTCCGCGGTTCCTGGCCTGGAAGCGCGAGATCCGGCTGCGGCGCCGCATCCTCGCAGACCTCGAGGCGCGGTCGCTGCGGTGGCGCGACGCCGAGTCCTGGTTCTTGCTGGTCCTCGTCGGGATCGCGGTCGTGATCGGTTCCGCGGCCGGCCGCAGCCGCTCCTGGTGGCTGCCGCAGGCGATCACGGTGGCGGTGTCGCTGGCGCTCGGCCTCGCCGCGCATCTCCTCCTGCCGCTCGCCGTCCGCGCCGGTGTCGCCTGGGTCCTCTGGCGCCGCACCGGCCGGCGCACCGCGCAACGGCTCGGCGGCCGCGTCGAGAGGACCGCCCCGCTGCGCCGCTGAGGCCGCCGCTCCTCCGGTGGCGCAACCTTCGCCGCCGGCCGCCGTACCTCCCCTCCTGTAGACGCGCTGAAGGAGGCGGTCTATGCTCTTCCTGTAGGCCATCTGAAGGAGATCGCCCTTGCCCGACCACGAGACCTCCGAGCTGCTCCAGGGGACGCTGGAGCTCCTGGTGTTGAAGACGCTGTCGCTCGAGCCGATGCACGGCTGGGGGATCAGCCAGCGCATCCAGCAGGTGTCGCGCGACGTGTTCCAGGTCGCGCAGGGTTCGCTCTACCCGGCGCTCCAGCGGATGAAGTCGAGGGGCTGGATCCGCGCCGAGTGGCGGACGACGGAGAACAACCGCCGCGCCCGCTACTACTCGCTCACCCCCGCCGGCGAGCGCGAGCTGGCGCGCGAGCGGCGGCAGTGGGAGCGCGCGTCGGGGGCGGTGAACCGGGTGCTCGAGTGGGCGGGAGGTCCGGCGTGAGCCGGCTCGCGGCGCTCCGCGAAGGGGTGCGGGCGGCGGTGTTCCGCCGCCGCGACGACCGCGAGCTCGACGAGGAGCTCGCCTTCCACCTCGAGATGGAGGAGGCGAGCCATCGCCGCGCCGGGGTGGCGGCGGGCGAGGCGCGGCGGCGGGCGCGGATCGCCTTCGGCGGCGTCGACCGCGCCGCCGAGGAGGTGCGCGAGGCGCGCGGCACGGCGTGGCTGGTCGACCTCTTCGCCGACCTCCGCTTCGCCGTCCGCACCTTCCGCAGGAGCCCCGGCTTCACCGCCGCGGCGCTCCTCACCCTGATGCTCGGCATCGGCGCCAACGCGGCGATGTTCGGGCTCGTCGACGGCATCCTGCTCCGCCCGCTCCCCTATCCCGAGCCCAAGGAGCTGGTGCGCTTCTACCAGGCGAGCCCGGGCGAAGGCGTCGAGCAGGCCACCTTCTCGGCGCTCGACTTCGAGGACTGGCGGCGGAGCGCCCGCTCGTTCGAGGCGATGGCCGCCTTCGTCCACTTCCCGCAGATCGTCACCGGCAGGGGCGAGCCGATCGAGATCGGCGCCGACTTCGTCACCGAGGACTACTTCCGGGTGCTCGGCACGCCGGCGCGGCTCGGACGCCCGCTCGACCCCTCCGACCTCGAGGCCCGCGCCCTCCACGTCGTCCTCGGCGAGCGGCTGTGGCGGACGCTCTTCGCCGCCGACCCGGACGCGATCGGCCAGTCGCTGACCCTCAACGGCGAGACCTTCACCATCGTCGGGGTGATGCCGGCGAGCCTCCGCTTCTCCACCCCGGACACCGACCTCTGGGTGCCCTACTCGACGCTCGACGCGATGGAGATCGGCGAGGCGACGCGCGACAACCGCCACCTCGAGGGCGTCGCCCGGCTCGCCCCCGGCGCCACCGTCGAGCGCGCCGGCCAGGAGCTCTCGGCGCTCGCCGCCCGCCTCGCCGCCCTCCACCCGGCGACCAACGTCGGCTGGGACGGCGCGACGGTGCTGTCGCTGCGCGAGACGACGGTCGGCGACGTCGAGGACGCGCTCCTCGTGGTGCTGGCGGTGGTCGGCTTCATCCTGCTGATCGGCTGCGTCAACCTCGCCAACCTGCTCCTGGCGCGCGGGACGGCGCGCTCGCGCGAGATGGCGATCCGCACCGCCCTGGGCGCGCCGCGGCGGCGCATCGTGCGCCAGCTCGAGACGGAGAGCCTGGTGCTCGCGGTGGCCGGCGCCGCCCTCGGGATCGCCGCCTCGGCGATCGCCGTCGACGTCGTGCTGTCGCTCGGCGCCGGCATCCTGCCGCGGGCCGAGAACGTGGCGCTCGACGGGCGGGTGATCGGCTTCGGCCTCCTCCTCGCCGTCGCCACCGCGCTGGTCTTCGGCCTCTTCCCCGCCTGGCGGACGGCGCGGGTGGAGCCGCAGACGGCGCTCCGCGGCGGGCGCGGCGAGGTGGCGGCCGACGGCGGGCGGCTGCGCGCCGCGCTGGTCGTCGTCGAGGTGGCGCTGGCGGTGGTGCTGGTGATCGGTGCCGGGCTGATGACGCGGAGCTTCCTCTCGCTCCTCCGCGTCGAGCCCGGCTTCGAGCCCGAGCGGGCGCTCACCGTCGCGATGCAGATCAACATCGCCGGCGTGCCCGGCGACGGCGTCGCGCAGCACCTGGTGCAGCGGCGCGAGGACCTCATCGAGCGGGTGCGCGCGCTGCCGGGGGTGGTCGAGGTCGGGATGACCAACGTCTTCCCCATCCAGGACGCGCCGAACCCGCTGTGGGAGTTCGCCTTCGCCGACGGCCGCGGCGCCGGCGACGACGAGCCGCTGCGCGCCGACCTGCGCTACGTCAACCCGAGCTGGTTCCGGGCGATGGGCATCCCGCTGGTCGCCGGCGAGGGGCTGCCCGAGAGCTGGCCGGAGGACGCGCCGGTGCCGATGCTCGTCGACCGCACCGCCGCCCGCCGCCTCTGGCGCGGCGACGACCCGATCGGCACGCGCATCGACGCCGGCTGGGGAGAGGCGGTGGTCGTCGGCGTGGTCGGCGACGTACGGCAGGTGGCGCTCGCCCGCGAGCCGGCGCCGACCGTCTACCTGCCGCACGCGATCGCGCCGCGGATCATGGCGACGATGGCCGTGCGCACCGAGGGCGACCCGCTGGCGCTCGTCGAGCCGGTGCGGCAGGCGTTCCACGAGGTGGCGCCGGACCAGCCGATCCGCAGCATCGAGACGCTCGAGGAGGTGGTCGCCCGCTCGCTCGCCCGCGACCGCTTCTTCACCGTCCTCTTCGCCGTCTTCGCCGGCCTGGCGCTGACCCTGGCGGCGATCGGCGTCTACGGAGTCCTCGCCTACGCGGTCGGCCGGCGGACGCAGGAGATCGGCGTGCGGATGGCGCTCGGCGCCAGCGCCGGCGGGGTGCTGCGGATGGTGGTCGGCGAGGGGGCCCGGCTGGTGGCCGCCGGAGTGGCGCTCGGCACCGTGGCGGCGCTCCTCTTGTCGCGCGCGCTGGCCAGCCAGCTCTACGCCGTCGGTGCCACCGATCCGGCGAGCTTCGCGGCGGCGCTGGTCGTCCTCGCCGCGGTGGCGCTGACCGCGGCGTGGCTGCCGGCGCGCCGGGCGTCCCGGATCGACCCCGGCCAGGCGCTGCGGTCGGGCTGAGCGGCCGGCTCGACTGCACGATCCGGGACCAGAGATGCCGCGGATGGTGCGGTGCGGGACTCGTTGCGGACGCTCGCGCGACCCACCCCCGACAACGAGTCCCGCCGCTGCCCGACCTACTCGACCTGCTCGACCTACTCGACCTCCCACTTCACGCAGTCGCAGTCGTCCTCGGTGGGCTCACACCTCAGGCCGTTGGCGTTGCAGACTCGACAGTCGTCCGCGGTGCAACCGAGGACCGCCGAGGTCGGGGCGATGAGACCGACCGGGGCCGGCACGCTCTGACCGGCGGCGAACGTCGTGACGGACGAGCCGTGATCGCCGTGGAGCCAGGAGTTTCCCGCGGTGACACCGGCCACGGCGAACACCGCCAGGAAGGCCACGAGCAATCCGCGCTTCATACGATCCTCCTCTCGGACGCGAACCGCCGGCATGGCGGAACACGAACGCATAATAGACGAAAATGAGCCTGAACGACAATTCAATCATTCCCAAGTGGTGGGTATCGGCCGGCGGACTCGTCGAGCCACCGCTACCCGATGCGCTTGTCGATCCGTCCGAGGATCGCTTCCGATCGATCCCGCCACCGGAGATGCCAGTCCAGATGGGCCGCGAAGCTCTCCTGCCGGTGGGCGGCTACGCGCTGCTGTTGGAGTCCGCGCCGGGCGCCGGAGAGGCCCTTGCCGGAACGCTTCGGGTCTGGCCCGACTCCGAGGGCCGAATGCGGGCGAGCGGCGACCTCTACGCTCTGGGCGGCAAGACGGACAAGGGGAGGCAATCCAACGGTGGCGAGTTGCCGATCTACCCCCGCTCTCGGCACCGTGAGTACCTCCGCGTCACCCGCCTCGCTCACGGCGACCGGGGCGGGATCGAGGTCGCCTTCGAAGGCCACCGCTTCGCCAGCGACGGTCACTGGTCGCTGCACAGGACGCTCGAGGGAACGCTGCGGGCCAGCGCCGAGCGGAAGGTCTCTCCGATCCGTCAGCCGGGCGGCGCCGCCACGCCGGACGGCCAGCCGCCGCCCCTTCGCTGGGCCGCCGACCTCCGCGACGCCACCGGCCTCCCCGCCGGTCGCCTCCTCGTCGAGCGCGTCGGTCCCTGGCTGCGCCGCGCCGTCGTCGAGATCGACCGCGAGCGCACCGCCACGGCTCCCCGGGGCGACGGCACCGGTCGCGGATGGCGGGAGGTGTTCGCCGAGGTCGGCTGGCGGGTCGAGGCGATCGAGGACGACGCCGCGGTGCCGCCGCCGCCCGCCGGCACATGGTCCGACGCCGAGGTGCACGCCGCGATGCTCGCCTGGCGCGCACACGCCGACCACGACCGCGAGTGGCGCTTCCACGTGCTCTGCGTCGGCCGCCTCGCCTCGACCGACCGCGGGCTGATGTACGACGCCTTCGCCAGCGACAGCAACAACGTGCCGCGCGAGGGGCTGGCGCTCGCCTCGGACTGGGTCTACCCGGACGAGGAGCCCTGGGGGCGGGTGCGCGGGATGCGCTTCGGCGACGAGCCGCGGACCTACTTCCGCACCGCCGTCCACGAGCTGGGCCACGCGATGGGCCTCCTCCACAACCCGGCCGACGACGGCTACATGACGACGACGACCGCGATCGCCCGCCGCGCCGCCCCCGGCACCTTCCCGGACGACCTGCGCTGGCGTTTCGCCGACGACGACGCGCTGCGCCTCGCCCACCTGCCCGACCCCTGCGTGCGCCCCGGCGGGCTGCCCTTCGTCGGCGCCGGCGCCGCCGAGGTCTCCGACGCCGATCCGGCGCCGCCCGGCCTGGCGCTCGCCGCCGCCGCGGTCGTCCCCCGCTTCCCGCTCGCCGCGCCGGTGCGCGTCGAGCTCGCTCTCGCCCACCGCGGCGGCGAGCCGCTGCTGGCGCCGTGCCGGCCGAGCCTGATGGGCGGCCACGTGCGCGGGCGGGCGATCGGCCCCGACGGCGTCGCCCGCAGATTCCTGCCGCTCGTCCGCTGCACCGACGACGACGAGCTGGCGCCGCTCGCCCCCGGCGAGGAGCGCCGCCACGGCCTGGCCCTCCTCCGCGGGCCGGACGGCGCGCTCTTCCCCGCGCCGGGCGACTACCGCCTCGAGATCGAGCTGCGCTGGACGCTCGGCCGCCGCCGGGTGCGCCTCGAC
>DATABP010000015.1:0-3784 GCA_036259515.1 Thermoanaerobaculia bacterium
GCGGCTCGAGCTCGCCGAGGTCCAGCCGGGCGCTGACGAAGCGCACCAGCTCCTCCGAGGGGTCGGCCAGCTCGCGGGCGAACAGGCGCTCGACGCGGCGGCGGAGCTCGAGCTCGCCGGGCACCTCGGCGGCGGCGGGCGGTGCGGGTGGGGCGAGGGCGATCGGATCGGCCATCGGTGTCCTCCTCCTGATGAGACTCCCGTCCTTGGTCGACCGCGCCCGGCAGCTCTGCGCGGGTGCCGAGATCCCTCCGGGAGAAACGTCTTCGCCGCAGTTGAAGCAAGAAGCGCGCCCCGGCGGCGGCGCCCCTCCCGCTCTCGGTGGCGCCGGCGGCGATGGACGCCCGATCGCCGCACGGATTGCAAAACGTGCAGCCGCCGCTCCCGATCCGCCTCCCGGCCGGCGGGGTAGACTCGCCGGCCGATGCTCCGCCGCCAGACCTCCGGCTCCGTCGTCTGCCCCTCCTGCGGCAAGCTGGTCGGGGTGCGCGACGAGGCGTGCTGGAGCTGCGGCCGCCGCCGCCCGGGGATGTGGGGCTTCTCCGGGCTCCTGCGCGGGATGGGGCGCGACCTCGGATTCGTCGAGATCGTCACCGGCGGCGCCGCGCTCCTCTACCTCCTCACCCTGATCGCCGACACCCAGGGCATCGGCTTCCGCGGCCTCGGCTTCCTGTCGCCGTCGCGGGCCAGCCTGATCGTCTTCGGCGCCGCCGGGCCGGGGCCGGTGCTGCTCGAGGGCCGCTGGTGGACGCTGCTCTCCGCCGGCTGGCTCCACGGCAGCCTGATCCACGTCGCCTTCAACCTGATGTGGGTGCGCCAGCTCGCCCCGGCGACCGCGGAGGTGTACGGCCCGGGGCGGATGGTGATCCTCTACACCGCCGGCTCGGTGGCCGGCTTCGCCGCCAGCTCGCTGGTGGCGCCGTTCGCGCCCGGCGCGCTCGGCTGGCTGATGGGCGGCGGGCAGATCCAGGGGATCACCGTCGGCGCCTCGGCGGCGATCTTCGGGCTCCTGGGCGCGCTGATCCACGCCGGGCGCCGCGGCAGCTCGGAGATCAGCCGCCAGGCATGGGGCTACGCGATCGTGCTCTTCGCGATCGGCCTCTTCCTCCGCGGGATCGACAACTGGGCCCACCTGGGGGGCCTGGGCGGCGGCTGGCTGGCGGCCTGGGCGCTCGACCCGCGCAAGCCGGAGCGCGGCGACCACCTGCTCGCCGCGCTCGCCTGCCTGCTCGTCTCGGCGGCGGCGGTGGTCGTGTCGTTCGTCACCGGGCTGGCGCTCCTCTCCCGCTGAGCGGCGAGCCGTCCGCCGGCGGCTCGATTCTTGCTAGCGATCCACCGATTGCTGTGACTTCGCTGGCCGACAACGCCGGGGCCTCGCGTCCCGGATCGAGAGGGAGTAGCCGTGAGGGAGGAGCATCGCATGCAGCGTGGTGACGAAGGTGCGCCGACGGGCGTCGATCGGCGGCGATTTCTGAAGGCGGGCGGTCTGGCGATGGCCGTCGGCGCGACGGCCTACGCCGCCCCCCAGGTGGCGCGCGCGAACCTGAGCCCCGGCCTCTCGGCCGGCGAGGACGCCACGATCACCGTCAAGACGGTGATCGACTGCCTCGACGTCCTGGTGATGGAGCTCCAGGGCGTCGAGCACGCGCTCGCCGAGCAGTTCTGGTACCTCTTCGCCGAGGTCAGCGCCGACTTCAACCGCGGCGACGGCGCGGGCGCGATCGCCGCGCTCGAGGCGATCGAGGCGGCGATGTCGACGCCCTCGACGCTGGCGATCTTCAACGCCGCCCAGGGCGGGCTGCGCGACTCCGCCTTCTCCGGCGAGGGCGGCATCGGCGACGGCATCCTCGACGCCGTGCGCTTCCTGATCTCGCTCGGCCCGGTGGCGATCCTCGACACCACGGTCGTCGTCACTCTCGCCAGCCAGGAGATGCTGCGCCAGTGCGACCAGGAGCTCGCCGCCTGCCGCGGCGTGTCCTTCGCCGAGCGCCAGCTGCCGCTGCCCTTCCTCTTCTTCCCCGAGCCGCTGGGGTCGGCGCTCTACGCGGCCGGCGTGCAGGTGACCGACATGGAGCTCGGCAACCCGCCCTGCTACGCCACGCTCCAGTCCTGCGTGGCGGCGGTGGCGGCCTCGCTCTGAGCTCCGGCCGGCCCCGCCGCCGGGTTGCCGGGACCCTCCCGATCGGATAGAAAGGGACGCCCGCGGGCGCGACCGCCCGCGCGGCGTCCCCTCGACAACGACCGGGAGAGCTGGGCATGGCCGTCCTCCACACCGCCGGCGAGCGCGAGCAGGCGCTCGACGGGCTGAAAGAGCGCTTCGGCGACCGCATCGTCCTCGACCGCCAGGTGCGGCAGGGCTTCGAGACCGACTTCGGCAAGCTCGTCTTCCGCACCCCCGGCGCGGTGGCGCGCTGCCGGAACGCCGGCGAGCTCGCCGAGCTGGTCCGCTCCTGCCGCGAGGCCGGGCTGCCGGTCGTCGGCCGCGGCCAGGGGCACACCCAGACCGGCCAGTCGACCACCGAGGGCGGCGTCGTCGTCGACACCTCGTCGATGGCCGAGATCGGCGAGGTCGACGAGGACGCGCTGACCGTCGACTGCGGCGGCGGCGTGGTGTGGCGCGACCTCGTCGCCCACCTCGTGCCGCGGGGCTTCGTGCCGCGCGTGCTGACCAACAACCTCGGGGTGACGATCGGCGGCACGCTGTCGGTCGCCGGTCTCGGGGTGGCGAGCTTCCGCTACGGCGCGCAGGTCGACAACGTCGTCGAGCTCGAGGTGGTCACCGGGGCGGGCGAGGTCGTCGTCTGCTCGGCGGAGAGGGAGCGCGGCCTCTTCGACGTGGTGCGCTCGGGGCTTTCGCAGTTCGGGATCGTCACCCGGGCGAGGCTCCAGCTCCGGCGCTGCAAGCCGCGCGTCCGCAAGCACTACCTCCTCTACGACGACCTCGGCGCGCTGATGCGCGACGTCGAGCGGGCGATGGCGCCGGGCAACGACGTGCTCCACACCGTCGAGTCGTGGTGCGTGCCCTGCTTCCAGGGGGCGAAGAAGATCGGCGAGGGGATGGAGCTCGGCGTCGGCATGCAGACCTTCGCCGAGTGGTTCTACCCGCTCCACGTCACCCAGGAGCTCGACCCCGGCGAGGAGCCGGACGACGCGGCGCTGCTGGCCCCCTTCACGCCGTACCGCAAGGTTCACGTCGAGGAGTTCACCCAGCTCGAGTTCTGCGAGCGCCTGCAGCCGCTCTTCCAGCTCTGGGAGCGCAGCGGCTACTCCGAGATGGCGCACCCGTGGATGGAGACCGTGCTGCCCTGGGACCGGGCGCGCGAGTTCATCGAGCTCGCGCTCTCCAACCTGCCGCCCCAGGCCCTCGGCCCGGGCGGCCACATCCTGCTCTGGCCGTCGCGCGGCGACGTGTCGTCGACCCCGCTCTTCATGCACCCCGAGGGCGAGATGGTGATGGGCTGGGGCATCCTCCCCGGCGTGCCGCAGCGCTTCCTCGCCCAGGCGCTGGCGCAGCTCGACATGGCGAGCGAGCTGTCGATCGGCTACGGCGGCAAGCGCTACCTCTCCGGCTACATCACCTTCGACACGGTGGAGAAGTGGGCCGCCCACTTCGGCGACCGCTGGCCGGCGATGGTGGCGGCGAAGAAGCGGTACGACCCGGACGGGATCCTCAATCCGGGCTTCATCGTCTGGCCGGAGGGGTAGGCGGCGCGGAGGCGCGGCCTGAGACTCGGGCCGGCGGAGGCGGGGCGGCCCGCCGTCAGGCGGAGCACGGGTCGTGGCG
>DATABP010000016.1:0-2009 GCA_036259515.1 Thermoanaerobaculia bacterium
CCGCCGCCAGCGGGCGCGGGCGCGGGCGGCCCAGCGGCCGTCGTCGCCGGCGAGCGCGGCGAGGAGCTCGTCGGCCGCGCCGCGGGTCTCGGCCGGCGGCAGCAGCAAGCGACGGCCGCGGTCCCAGAAGAAGCGCGGCCCGGCGATCCCGGCGCCGCCGCCGAGCGCCGCGACGAGCGCCGGCAGGCAGCCGGGAAGCACCGTCACGTCGGGGTTCATCAGGACGACGACCTCGCCGCGGCTCGCCGCCACGCCGAGGTTGACGCCGCCCGCGAAGCCCAGGTTCTCGCCGGGCTCGAGGAGCCGCGCCGGCAACGCCGCCAGCGCCTCCCGCTCCGCCGCGTCGCTGCCGTTGTCGACGATCGAGAGCTCGTGGTCGACGCCGGCGGCGGCGAGGTCGGCGGCGGCCGCGGCGAGCGCCTGCGCCGCCAGCTCGGCGGCCCGGTAGTGCACGAGGACGACCGACACGGCCGGCCGGCCCGACGCCGTCGCCACCGCCTACCGCGTCCGCGCGAAGACGCAGCTCCGGCAGATGAAGTCGGCCGGCGCCTCGTCGAGGCCGTAGACCCAGCGCCGCATCGTCGCCATCGCCGGCCCGGTCAGCACCTCCTCGACCGTCTGCGTGGTGAGGTCGCCGACCACGTAGCGCTCGTCGTAGTCCTCGCAGCACAGCACGCACTTGCCGCGCGGCGTGACGTGGATGTGCTGGAGCGGCCGGGGCCCCACGTTGTCGCAGCCGCAGAGCGTCTTGTTGCGCGCCGAGAGGCCGATCTGGAGGTACCCGGCACGGTCCATCACCTCGAAGTACTTGACGTTGAAGCGGCTGCCGGCGAAGCGCTGGCGGATCGCCTGGTAGTCGGCGCGGTGGACGTCGTCCCCCTTGCCGAGCACCACCATGTCCATGTCCTCGGCGACCGGCAGGTCCTTGGCGTGGTCGAGGTTGCGCAGCACGAGGTCGAGGTGGTCGCCCCGGCGGTCCGCCGCGTAGCGGTCGCGGTCGAGCGTGGAGAGGTTGATCGACAGGAACCGCAGGCCGCCCATCGCCACCAGCTCGTCCACCCGCTTGGGGGTGAGGCCGGTGCCGTTGGTCAGCGTCGCCGGCGGCAGGCCGCGCTCCTTGATCGCCCGCACCTGGTCGACGAACCGCTTGTCGGCGGTCGGCTCGTTGTAGTTGATCATGAACACCGCTTCGATCGTGTCGCGCCAGCGGACGAGCTGGTCGAGGATCGACTCGTACTGCTCGGTGGGCATGAAGTACGCCTCGCGCGGATCGAGCGAGACCGGGCAGAAGTAGCAACCCTGGTTGCAGACGGTGTGCGCCTCGAGCGAGACGTACTTGAGCCGGAAGGCG
This sequence comes from Thermoanaerobaculia bacterium, assembly GCA_036259515.1. Classification (GTDB taxonomy): domain Bacteria; phylum Acidobacteriota; class Thermoanaerobaculia; order Multivoradales; family JBCCEF01; genus DATABP01. The sequence goes on from DATABP010000016.1 coordinate 1,352, forward strand.
GTCTCCGGCGACGACTCCGGCGGCACCAGCCAGCCGGCGCGGCCGAGCTCGTCGCGGGCGGCGGCCGGCAGCTCGGCGAGCGCCGCCCCGCCGGTGGCGAGCGCGAGCAGCGCCGCGTGGCCGGCGTCGCCGGGCGCCAGCGTGCGGTCGGTCAGCGGGTTGTAGATCCGCCCGTCGTCGACGTGGAGGAAGGGGTTGAGCTCCCAGGCGGCGGCGCGGCCGGGCTGCGGCGCGGCGTCGAGGGAGGAGCCGATCGCGGTCATCGCTCTCCGTTCGCTGGCGGCTCGAGGTCCCAGCGGTGCGGGACGCGAACCAGGCCGAAATGATACTCGCTGCCGGCGACCGAGAAGGCGCCGGCGACCAGCCGCTGGTCGTAGACGTGGAGCCCGCGCTCGTCGAGCAGGAACACGTAGAGCGAGAAGCTCCCCTTGACGATCGGCAGCTCGGGGACCGCGAGCCGGACGCGGTAGCGGGTGCGTCCGGTCGCCGGCGGCAACCCGTCGCGCTCGGTGCTGAAGGCGCACACCTCCAGCACCGAGCGCGACGGGCTGCCGCCGGCGACCGGACGCACCCGCTACCGCGTCCGGCTCGCGGTTCCCGAGCTGCCGATCGTCAAGGGGAGCTTCTCGCTCTACGTGTTCCTGCTCGACGAGCGCGG
>DATABP010000017.1:0-3200 GCA_036259515.1 Thermoanaerobaculia bacterium
CCCGGGCCGCCCCCCGGGCGCCGCGAGCGGCCGCCGCGGCTATCATCCGCCGATGCGCTGGCTGAAACGCGACTTCCGGCTGACCGCCTGCGCCGCCACCGGCGGCTGAGCGGCCAAGGTCGGTCCGGGGGACCTCGCCGAGCTGATCCGTCCCTTGACCGCCGTCGCCGGCGGCGGGGAGCGGGTGTTGGTCGGACCCGAGACGTCCGACGACGCCGGCGTGTACCTGCTCGACGGCGGCCGCGCGCTGGTCGCCACCGTCGACTTCATCCCGCCGGTGTGCGACGAGCCGCGCCGCTTCGGCCGGGTGGCGGCGGCCAACGCGCTCTCCGACGTGTGGGCGATGGGCGGCCGGCCGCTCTTCGCGCTCAACCTCTGCTGCTTCCCGGACCGGGTGCCGCCCGAGGCGCGGGCCGAGATCCTCTCCGGCGGCGCCGCCGCCCTCGCCGAGGCCGGCGCGGCGCTCCTCGGCGGCCACTCGGTCTCCGACCCCGAGCTCAAGTTCGGGCTGGCGGTGGTCGGCGAGGTCGAGCGCGAGCGGCTGCTGTCGAACGACCGCGCCCGTCCCGGCGACCGCCTGCTGCTCACCAAGCCGCTCGGCACCGGGGTGATGATCAACGCCTTCAAGTTCGACAAGCTCGACGCCGCCGGACTCGAGCCGGCGCTGGTCGAGATGGAGCGCCTCAACCGCGTCGCCGCTCAGCTCGCCGGCGAGCACGGCGCCCGCGCCGCCACCGACGTCACCGGCTTCGGCCTCGCCGGCCACGCCCTCAACCTCGCCCGCGGATCGGCGGTGGGGATCGAGGTGCGCTTCGACGCGCTGCCGGTCCACGAGGCGTTCCACCGGCTGGCGAGGCGCGGCGTGTCGACCGGCTGCACGGAGGCCAACCGCGAGGCGGCGGCGCCGTTCTTCGCCGACCGGCGCGGGCTCTCGCCGATCGAGAGCGAGCTCCTCTTCGATCCGCAGACCTCCGGCGGACTGCTCCTCTCCGTCCCCGAGGAGAGCGCCGGGGCGCTGCTCGACGCGCTCCTGGCGAGCGGCCACCGGGCGGCGGAGATCGGCCGGGTGGTGGAGGGGCCGGCGGCGTTCGTGGTGGTGTGAGCGCCGCCGCGGCCCCTCGCGTCCCGCCCTCTTGCGGCGCCGCCACGCCCGTCCTATAGTCCGCCGCCATCTTCTTCCAAGCGCGAGGCGCGAATCGAGCGCGCCCGTGACTTCGGGAGCAACGGGAGAGGCCGCCATGGTGGTCCGTCGAATGCTCGCGGGGTGGGTGGTGTCGTTCGTCTTCCTGGCGTCGCTTCCGGCGGGGGCCGGCGCCGCCGAGCTCGTCCAGTCCAACCGGCCGGTCGACGACGTCGAGGCGGCCTTCCGCAACCTCACCCTCCAGGGCGAGTGGCTCGGCTGGCACCAGCGGTTCGCGCCGTTCACCGATCCGCCGCCGATCCCCGGCGTGAACAGCGATCAGCACTACCAGGGCATCGCCCGCTCGCCGCGCACCGGCCGGCCGCCGATCCTCTACGTCACCCGCTCGGGCGACAACAGCGATCCCGCCGAGGTCGACCGCCACGGGCACTTCCTGATCGTCCGCCTGGGCTCGCGCAACCACGACGGCGAGCGGCTGCGCTCGAACCGCCTCGGCCCCGAGGAGACCAAGAACACCGTGCCGCCGGCCGCCGACGAGGTGATCGGCAGCTTCCGCCTCGAGTACCAGCACCCGGGCGGCGTGCAGATGGTCGGCGACGTCCTCGCCATGCCGCTCGAGGCGCCCGGACTGCCCGGCCTGCCGCCCGGCAAGGTCGCCTTCTTCGACTGCTCGAACCCGGAGGTCCCGGTGCGCATGCCGGTCGAGGTCCACTTCGAGCACAACGTCGGCGTGCTGGCGATCACCCGCCTGCCGGACGGTCACTTCCTGCTCGTCACCACCCACGGCGCCGGCGAGGAGATCGAGTTCTTCCGCTCGACCGCCGGCGACTTCCGGGCGCCGGGCTTCGCCTTCGAGCCGCACGACGTGGTGGCGGCGAGCGAGGTGGACGGCTTCTGGCGCACCGGCAAGACCTCGCCCCAGGCGCTGTCGCTGGTCGGGCAGACCGACGGCCGGCTGTTCCTCATCGCGTCGAGCAACAGCTTCCCGCTGGCGCCGCACGTCAACGGCGACGACCACATGTTCCTCTACGAGATCACCGGCTTCGAGGCGGGCGGCGAGGTCGCGGTCGCGCAGCGCGACGCCATCCGTCACAAGAGCCTGCGCAGCCACGGCAACCTGGTCGTCGACTGGGGGCCGCTGGGCGACGCCGACCTCATCCTCAGCGCCGCCTGCGCGCTGCCGATCCCCGGCTGGAGCGTCCTCTGTCTGCTCGAGGGCGCCCACGCCCGCCAGCAGCTCCACGACAACTTCGCCAAGCAGGAGGCGAACTTCAACGCCAGCGGCGGCGCCTACGTCACGCCGAGCGGCGAGCTCCTCTACTACGCCACCGAGTACTACAACCTCGGCCCGGGCGGCACCGGCCGCTTCGCCGAGCTGCGCCACCGCGAGGTGTCGCGCCACGGCACCTGCGGCCCGCAGTTCCGCCCCAACCACCTCGGCGGCCCGTACGCGGTGCCCGAGAACGGCACGCTGTCGCTCGACGGCACCGTCCACGTCGTCGATGCCTGGGTGGAGATGTTCGAGGACGTCTGCTTCAACTGCGCCGAGATCTCCAACACCTGCCAGCAGGACGCCGGCTGCGACCCGACCGTGTTCAGCGTGACGATGGACCGCGCCGACCAGCACCTCGACCGCTTCGACGACTTCAAGCGGCTCGACGGCTTCGGCATCTTCGGCGCCAACGGCTTCAACGACGAGCTGTCGTCCTTCCGCTTCTGCGGCCCGCCGGGCACCCGGCTGACGCTGTTCGACGACGACGGCTTCGAGGAGGGCAACGCGCCCAACTTCGTCGTCGCGGGCACCGGGCAGGTGGTCGCCTTCGGCCGCGTCGGCAGCGAGTTCGACGACGAGGCGACCTCGGCGCGCATCGACCGCCTCGCCGCACCGTCGCGCTCGGGCTACCACTGGGACCTCGACGGCGACGGCAGCTTCGAGTGCGTGCCGCCGACCTACGGGAGCTGCGCCGCCACCGACGACGGCCGCCGCGTCGAGATCGCCGCCGGCTGCGGTGCCTCGACCCGCACCGTCACGCTGATCGTCGACGACCAGCCGGTCGAC
>DATABP010000018.1:0-2106 GCA_036259515.1 Thermoanaerobaculia bacterium
GGGGCGCCGCTCTTCGGCGAGCGGCGGGCCGGGGTCGAGACCTCGTTCGTCGATCCGCTGCTCGTCGGCGAGGTGCAGGTGGTGCGCGGGCCGTCCTCGACCTTCCAGGGGGCGGGCGCGCTGGGCGGCGTGGTCGAGGTCTTCCCGCGCCGCCGTGCCGGCTGGAGCGCCGAGGCGGGGTGGGCGAGCCAGGGCAGCGAGCGGTCGGCGGCGGTGGGCTGGGGCGGCGGCGGCTGGTCGCTGGCGGCGGCGTGGCGCGACGCCGGGGACGCCGAGACCGCGGACGGCGAGCGGCTCTTCTCCCGCTCCTCGCGCCTGACCGCCTCCGCCGAGCGCTCGTGGACCGCGGCGGCGGCGGACTGGTCGCTCGTCGTCTGGCCCTCGGCGGTGCGCGACGTCGGCAAGCCGAACGTCGACGTCTCCCGCCGCACCACCCTCTATCCGGCCGAGGACCACCTCGTCGCCAGCCTGACCGCCCTCTTCCGCGGCGGCTGGCACGGCAACGCCTGGCTCCACCCCCACGCCGTCGACACCCGCACCACCGAGGCCGACGGCGCGCGCGCGCTGGTCGAGAACGACGCCTTCGACGGCGGCGTCCGCGTCGAGCGCGAGGCGCGGCTGTCCGCGGCGCTGGCGCTCCGCGCGGGAGGCGAGGCGGTGGCCCGCCGCGCGGTCGACGCCGTCGAGACCGCCTTCGACCCCGCCGGCCGCCGGCTGGCCGCCGCCCGCCCGCTCGACGGCGCCGCGCAGGACGAGCTCTCCGCCTTCGCCTCGCTCGCCTGGGCGCTCCGCGGCGCCACGCTCGCCGCCGGCGGCCGCTGGACGCACCTCGGGCAGGACAACCGGGCGGCGGGGGCGGCGGGCCTCGACGATGCCGCCTGGAACGGCTTCGCCGGCGCCGTGGTGCCGCTCGGCGGCGGCCTCCGCGCCACCGGCAACCTCGGCACCGGCATGCGCTGGCCGACGCTCTCCGAGCGCTTCTTCACCGGCACCACCGGCCGCGGCGCGGTGGTCGCCAACCCCGGGCTCGGCCCCGAGCGCTCGCTCCAGGGCGACCTCGGCCTCGCCTGGTCCGGCCGCCGCGCCCATCTCGCCGCCCACGTCTTCCAGAGCGAGATCGAGGGCTTCATCGAGCAGGTGGAGCTGCCGGCGAGGGAGCCGGGCGAGTCGACGTCGACCTTCGTCAACCTCGGCGAGGGGACCCTCCGCGGCGTGGAGGTCGAGGGGGTGGCGGAGCTGGCGCCGGGGTGGACGCTGTCGGCCGGCGGCCACGCCATCGACGGCGAGAACGAGGCCGGCGGCGCGCTCTCCGACGTGCCCGCCGACCGCCTCTCCGCCAACCTCGCCGCCGGCCCGGCGGCGAGGCTCGCCGGCGGCCGGCTCACCGTTCGCCTCCGGGTCGAGCGCCGCGCCGCGATCGACGACCCCGGCCCCGGCGAGCGGGCGATCCCGGGCGCCACCCTCGTCTCCGCCGGCCTCGGCTGGCAGCTCGGCCCCGGATTCGTCCTCACCCTCTCCGGCGGCAACCTGACCGACCGGCGGTGGCTCCCCGCCGCCGACGACAAGGCGATGCCGGCGGCGGGGAGGTCGGTGGGGGTGTCGCTGCGCTGGGAGCGCTGAGGCCGGCCGCGCTCAGGACGGCCGCGCCTTCTCCCCCGCCTCGGCCGCCGCCACCACCTCGTAGGGCAGCCACAGCGGCGCGCCGTCGAGGTTGACCGGCAGGGCGGGCTGCCGGCGGGCGAGCTCGCGGATGCGGCGCCAGGGGGCCGGGCCGGCGGTCTCGCCCGCCTCGGCGTAGTACCAGGTCGCCGCGGTGTCGCGGGTGCGCTCGGCCCAGGCCAGCGCGGCGTCGACCGCGGCGTCCATCTCGTGGCGGTCGACCCGGCGGTCGCCGTCGCGGTCGAGCTGGCGCAGGAAGCCCGGCTGGGCGGCGATCAGCGTGCGCAGCCGTCCCCGGAGCTGCTCCTTCGCCTGCTCCGACAACCGGCCGGCGGCGGCGCGGGCGGCGTCGCCGGCGCGGCGCCAGAGTTCGCCGACCAGGTAGGTGATGACCGCGCGCTCGTCGCGCGCGATGGCGTCGTACGAGGCGAGCCCCTGCTCGAAGGT
>DATABP010000019.1:0-1810 GCA_036259515.1 Thermoanaerobaculia bacterium
GCCGCCGTCGAGGCGGCCGGGGACCGCGCCGCCTGGGAGGAGCTGCGCGTCGCCTGGGTGGGCCGCAAGCAGGGCCACGTCCGCGATCTCCTGGCGCGCATGAAGGACGTGCCGCCCGAGGAGCGGCGCGCCTACGGGGCGGCGGTCAACACCCTCAAGGAGCGGGTCGAGGCCCGGCTGGCCGAGCTCGACCAGGCGCTCGCCGGGCGCGAGCGCGCGGCGGCGGTGCGCCGCGCCGCAGTCGACGTCACCCTCCCCGGCCGGCGGCCGCAGATCGGCAGCCTCCACCCCGTCACCCGGGTGATCCGCGAGATGGAGGAGATCTTCGCCGAGCTCGGCTACTCGGTCGCCGAGGGGCCGGAGGCGGAGGACGACTTCCACAACTTCGCCGCCCTCAACTTCCCCGCCGACCACCCGGCGCGCGACACCCAGGACACGCTCTTCCTCGACGCCACGGACGACGGCGGCCGGCCGCTCCTGCTGCGCACCCACACCTCGCCGGTGCAGATCCGCACCCTGCTGGCGCGGAAGCCGCCGATCCGGGTGATCTGCCCGGGGCGCGTCTACCGGCACGACAACGACCTCCGCCACTCGCCGATGTTCCACCAAGTCGAGGGGCTGGCGGTCGACCGCGGGATCACCGTCGCCGATCTGAAGGGCACCCTCGAGGCGTTCCTCAAGCGCCTCTTCTCGCCCGACGTCGGCGTGCGCCTGCGCCCGAGCCACTTCCCGTTCACCGAGCCCTCGGCCGAGGTCGACGTCACCTGCCGGAACTGCCGCGGCGCCGGCTGCGCCGTGTGCTCGCAGACCGGCTGGATGGAGATCCTCGGCGCCGGCATGGTCGACCCGCGGGTGCTCGCCGGCTGCGGCATCGACCCGGCGGTCTACAGCGGCTTCGCCTTCGGGCTCGGCGTCGACCGGGTGGCGATGAACCGCTACGGCATCCCGAACATCCGCCTCCTGTTCGACAACGACGAGCGGCTGCTGCGGCAGATCGGCTAGCGAGGCAAGGACGCGATGCTGTTCTCCCGCGAGTGGCTGTCGGACTACGTCGAGCTGCCCGGCGATCCCGGCGAGGTGGCGGCCGGGCTGACCGAGGTCGGCCTCGCCGTCGAGGGGATCGAGGCGGCCGGCGGCGACGTGGTCTTCGACGTCGACGTGACGACCAACCGGCCGGACGCGATGTGCCACCTCGGGCTGGCGCGCGAGGCGGCGGTGCGCTTCGGCGTGCCGCTGCGGCTGCCGGACGCGGCGGCGCCCGAGGCCGCCGAGCGCAGCGAGGACGTGGTGCGCGTGCGCCTCGACGACCCCGAGGGCTGCCCGCGCTACGTCGCCCGGGTGGTGCGCGGGGTGACCGTCGGACCGAGCCCGGAGTGGCTGGCGCGGCGGCTCCGCGCGATCGGTCTGCGCCCGATCAACAACGTCGTCGACGTGACGAACTACGTCCTCTGGGAGAGCGGTCAGCCGCTCCACGCCTTCGACCTGGCGAAGCTCGCCCGCGCCGCCGACGGGCGGGCCGAGATCGTCGTCCGCCGCGCCGCCGCCGGCGAGCGGCTGACCACCCTCGACGGCGAGGAGCGGACGCTGTCGCCCGAGGTGCTGGTGATCGCCGACGCCGAGCGCGCCGTGGCGCTCGCCGGGGTGATGGGCGGCGAGGCGACCGAGGTCACCGCCGCCACCCGCGACGTGCTGATCGAGAGCGCCCACTTCGACCGCCGCCGCGTGCGCCTCGGCGCCCGCGCGCTCGGGCTGCACACCGACGCCTCGCACCGCTTCGAGCGCGGCGCCGACCCCGGCGCCTGCCACGCCG
>DATABP010000020.1:0-2938 GCA_036259515.1 Thermoanaerobaculia bacterium
GCCGCTCGCGGGCGGCGGCGACGGCGGCGCCGAGGTCGGGGAGGACGAGGGCCTCGGCCGAGCCGACCGGCCGCCCGACGAGGAGCCCCAGCCGCTCGAGCGCCGCACGCCGGCCGGCGGCGAGCTCGGCCGCCTCCTGGCGCAATCGCAGGATCTCCGCCTCGACCGCCGCCGCCTCGCTGGGCAGCGCCACCCCCTCGGCCACCCGCAGCTCCGCCTCGCGGAGGCGCGCCTCGAGGTCCTCGATCGCGGTGGCGAGCCGCGCCGCGCGCTCCTGGACGAGGGCGGCGGCGAAGAACGCCTCGTCGACCTCGCGGCGGAGCCCCGCGACGGCGGTCTCGATCCGCGCCCGCGCCTCGGCGAGCCGGGCGCGCTCGGCGGCGATCCGCGCCGCGCGGGTGGGGTCGAGGAGGGCGCGCTCGAGCTGGACGTGGGCGTCGACCGTCTCGGTGGGCGCCTCCGGCGGCGCGGCGCCCCCCGGCGGGTCGAACGGGATCTCCACCGACTCCGACTGCGCCAGGGCTTCGGCGCCGACGGTGATCGCCGGCAGCCGCTCGGCCGCGACGTCGGCCAGCCGCAGCTCGCTGGCGGCGGCTTCCAGCTCGAGCTGGCGGAGGCGGGGATCGGCCGCGTAGGCCAGCCGCTCCGCCTCGCCCAGCGCGAGCGGCGCCGGCTCCTGGGCGGCGGCGGCCCCGGCGAGGAGCGCCGCGAGGACCGCCACCGTGGCCGTCCCGCGCCGCCCTCTCACGGCCGGAGCCCCCGCGCCACGAACCCCGCCAGCTCGCCCCGCCGCTCCGCGACGAACCCCGCGAACCCGTCGCCGTCGAGCCCGAACACAGCCTGGAGCATCGGCCGCACGGCGAAGGGGAAGATCGCCAGCGACAGCACGTTGGCCAGGAACTGCCGCGCCGAGGTGGGCGCCAGCGTTCCCGCCGCCACCCGCGCCGCGATCTGCGCCTCCAGCTTGGCGATCGCCTGCTCGAACCGGCCGCCGGCGATGCCGGCGACGAGCTGCGGCAGCCGGTCCGGATGGTGCGTGACCTCCCCGATCACGTAGCCCGGCAGGTACGGGTGCCGCGAGAGCTGCTCGACGTAGCTCTCGATCGTCCGCGCCGCCTTCTCCTCCAGCCCGAGGTCCGACGCCATGGTCTCCACCACCGCCGGCAGCAGCCGCCGCAGCATGCGCAGGAACACCGCCTCGGCGAGCTTCTCCTTCCCCCGGTAGTAGTAGTGGAGCAGCGCCTTGTTGACCCCCGCCTCCGCCGCGATCTCCGCCATCCGCGCCCCGTGCGTCCCCCGCCGCAGGAACACTCGGTCGGCCGCTTCCAAGATGCGATCCTCGGTGCTCGCGTCCGGCCGCTCTTGGCCTTCCGGTTTAACCATGCGGTCAACCCTAGACACCCTGTCCGGGTCTGTCAAGCCCTGCGGGCAAACCTCCAGCAGGAGGCTGGTGAGCGCGAGCGGCCGGTCGTGTCGACGGCGCCACCTGGGGGTTGAAGTTTGTCGCAGCCCCCCTCCGGCGACCGCCGCCGCTCCTGGCAGACCTCCGACCGCCCTACCCGCCCCTTCGCAGCCTCTCCGCCAGCCGCGTCCACCTCTCCCGCGTCCGCCGGTTCCCCACCGCCACCGCCAGCGCCTTCGGCTCCCCCACGATCACCACCAGGCGCCGCGCCCGCGTCAGCGCCGTGTAGAGGAGATTGCGCTCCAGCATCACGTAGTGCTGCGAGTGGAGCGGCACCACCACGCAGGGGTACTCGCTCCCCTGCGACTTGTGGATCGAGGTGGCGAAGGCCGGCACCAACTCGTCGAGGAGCGCGAAGTCGTACGCCACCTGCCGTCCGTCGAAGTCGACCAGCAGCCGCCGCCCGCCGTCGTCGTCCTCGCCGCCGGAGACCCCGACGACCCGCCCCAAATCGCCGTTGAACACCTCGAGCTCGTAGTCGTTCCGCACCTGCATCACCTTGTCCCCGACGCGGAAGAGCCGGCCGCCGCGCGCCACCTCCGTCGCCTCCGGGCGCGGCGGGTTGAGGCGCCCGCGGAGGTGCTCGTTCAGCGTGGCGGTGCCGAGGAGGCCGCGGTTCATCGGGGTGAGCACCTGGACGTCGGCCACCGGGTCGAGGCCGAAGCCCTTGGGGATGCGCTCGGCGACGACGTGGAGCACCGTGTCGAGCACCTCCTCCGGCGTGCGGCGGTCGATGAAGAAGAAGTCGCCGCCCGCCGCCTCGGACCCGGCCAGGATCGGCATCTCGCCGCGGTTGACGCGGTGGGCGTTGACCACGATGCGGCTCTCGCCCGCCTGGCGGTAGATCTCGGTCAGCCGCACCACGTCGACGGCGCCCGACCCGATCAGCTCGGCGAGCACCCGGCCGGGTCCCACCGAGGGGAGCTGGTCGACGTCGCCGACCAGGATCAGCCGGCCGCCCTCGGGCACCGCGCCGGCGACGTGGTGGGCGAGCGAGACGTCGAGCATCGAGGCCTCGTCGACGATCACCAGGTCGGCCGGGAACGGGCGCTCCGGGCCCCGCTGGAAGCCGCGGCCGACCGGGTCGTACTCGAGCAGCCGGTGGACGGTGCGCGCCTCGCGGCCGGTCGCCTCGGCGAGGCGCTTGGCGGCGCGGCCGGTGGGCGCGGCGAGGAGCACCCGCTGGCGCTTGGCGCGGAGGATCTCGACGATGCCGCGGACCAGCGTCGTCTTGCCGGTGCCCGGGCCGCCGGTGACGACGAGGAGCTGGCTGGCGATGCCGCGGCGGATCGCCTCGCGCTGCTGGGGCGCCAGCTCGATCGCCTCGCGCTCCTCGAACCAGGCGAGCGCGCGCTCGACGTCGATCTCGAGCGGCTTGGCGGGGCGGCGGACGATCTGGAGGAGCGCCTTCGCCAGCCCGTCCTCGGCGGCGTGGAGGGCGCGGAGGTAGACGGCGTCGCCGCCCTCGCCGGGGGG
>DATABP010000021.1:0-3977 GCA_036259515.1 Thermoanaerobaculia bacterium
TCAGGGAGGCGCTCGAGGGGCGTCGCCGCTGCTTCGACGGGAGCGGGTCGGCGTGGCCCGGCTGGCGGGGGCCGTGGAGGGCCGCGCCCTCGCCACTCCGGAGCCGGCACTCCGGTGCGCGCGGCCCGGTCGAGCGAGCCACGCCCACCCATCGGCAGTCGAAGGCTCGCGTGCCCCGGGAGCCGAGCCACTCCGCCCCCGCGGGCCATCGCCACTCCCCTCATCCATCACCACACCACCACCACCGGCCCACCCCTTGCACCGCCGCCCCGCGACCCTGCGACACAATCTCGCCGCCGCGCCCCCGTCATGCCGACCACCGCATCCGCCTTCGACGACCGCGACCTCGCGCAGCTCCGCGCGCACGGCATTCCGCGAGAAGAGGCCGAGCGCCAGCTCGAGCTGCTCCGCCACCCGCCGCCGCCGGTCCGCCTCGCCCGGCCGGCGACCGTCGGCGACGGCATCGAGCGGCTCGACGACGGCGAGCGCCGGCGGCTCGCCGAGACCGCCCGCGCCGCCCGCGGCGACGGCCGGTTCGTCAAGTTCGTGCCCGCCTCCGGCGCGGCGAGCCGGATGTTCAAGGACCTCGAGACGCTGCTCCACGGCGACGCGACCGACGACGACACCGCGGCCGTCTTCCTCGCCCGGCTCGACGACTTCGCCTTCGTCGAGGACCTCGCCGCCGCCCTCGCCGCCGGCGGCGACGACCTCGCCGCGCTGCGCCGCCGGCGCGAGCTCCGGCCGATCCTCGACGCGCTCCTCACCGACGCCGGCGGCCACGGCCTCGGCTACGCCTCGCTGCCCAAGGGGCTGATCCGCTTCCACCGCTACCCCGGCGGCGAGCGGCGCACCGCCTTCGACGAGCACCTCGTCGAGGCCGTCCCGCAGCTCGCGGACGCCGCCGGCCTGTGCCGCCTCCATTTCACCGTCTCGCCCGAGCACCGCGCCGGCTTCGAGCGCCGGCTGGAGGAGGCGCGGCCGGACTACGAGGCCCGCTTCGGCTGCCGCCTCGAGGTCGCCTGGTCGCACCAGGAGCACGCCACCGACACCCTCGCCGTCGACCCCCGCGGCCGCCCCTTCCGCACCGACGACGGGCGGCTGCTCCTCCGCCCCGGGGGGCACGGCGCGCTGCTCGGCAACCTGCAGGCGGCCGGCGGCGGGCTGACCTTCGTCAAGAACGTCGACAACGTGCTGCCGGACGCGCGGAAGCCGGAGGTCGTCGAGTGGAAGCTGGCGCTCGCCGGGCGCCTCCTCGCGCTGCGGGAGCGCGCCTTCGCGCTGCTCGACCGCCTGGAGGCCGGCGACGCCGGCGCGGCGGCGCTCGACGAGGCGGCGCGCTTCCTCGCCGACGAGCTCCGCCGCCCGCTGCCGGCCCCGCTAGCCGCGGCCCCGGCGGACGAGCGGCGCGCCGCGCTGGTCGACCGGCTCGACCGGCCGCTGCGCGTGGCGGGCGTCGTCGCCAACGTCGGCGAGCCGGGGGGCGGCCCGTTCTGGGTCGAGGGTGGCGACGGCGAGCGGTCGCTCCAGATCGTCGAGGCGAGCCAGGCGGCCGCGGACGATACCCAGCAGCAGGCGACGCTCCGCTCGTCGACGCACTTCAACCCGGTCGACCTCGTCTGCTCGCTCGCCGACCGCCGCGGCCGGCCCTACGAGCTCGCCCGCTTCGTCGATCCGCAGACGGTGTTCATCGCCGAGAAGTCGCACCAGGGGCGGAGGCTCCACGCGCTCGAGCGGCCGGGGCTGTGGAACGGCGCGATGGCCGGCTGGAACACCGTCTTCCTCGAGGTGCCGCTCGCCACCTTCGCGCCGGTCAAGACGGTGTTCGACCTCCTGCGCCCCGAGCACCAGACGGGGGTGCCGCCCGGCGGCTGACGACCAGCACGTCCTGCCCCGCCGGCACCGCCGCCTCCCCGGGATGGAAGCCGGCGACCTCGCGCTCGACGGCCAGCCCCGCCTCGGCGAGCCGCTCCAGGAACCAGCTCCGCTCGTGGGCGACGGCGGCGTGCGGCCGGGCGGCGCGGCGCCAGCGCACCGGCGCGCCCGGCTCCGGGTGCGGGAAGGCCGGCGGCGGGGCCGTTCGGAAGCGCTCGCCGTCGAAGAGGAAGAGGGTGAGGAGCGCCCGGCCGCCCGGGGCCAGCAGGCGGCGGACCTCGCCGAGATAGGCCCGCGCCTCGTCGGCGAGGAGGTGGGTGAAGAGCGACTTGGCGAGCACGAAGTCGGCGCCGCCGGCGGGGAACGGCAGCCGCGGCTCCGCGGCCCCGGCCTGCCCGCCGCCGCCGCCGTAGGGCGAGCGCACCGGCACCGCCGCGAAGGCCAGCCGCGGGTCGCCCGCCCACCGCCGCCGGCACCAGCGGAGCGACGGCCGGTGGACGTCGGCCCCGAGGTAGCGGCCGGCGGCGCCGATCCGCTCCGCCAGCGCCGGCACCATCGCGCCGCAGCCGCAGCCGAGGTCGACCACCCGGCTCCCCTCGCCGACCAGCCCCAGCCGATCGATCAGCGCCGCCGCCTCGCGCGCCGCGCTCTCGAACTTCCCCACCGGGCCGACGTGCCGCCGCAGCCACAGGGGCGGCAGGTCGCCGCGCCGTCGCGCCGTCCGCCACAGGCGGTCGAACGGCCCGAGCGCGACCAGCGACGCCGTGCGCGCGAGACGCAGCAGCTCGACCGTCGCCCGCGTGGCGACCGGCGCCGCGCCGGTCCGCGCCGAGGAAGCCATCGTCCCCGACGGCCTCAGCGGAGGTAGCCGAGCGCCTGCAGGCGCTCGACGAGCTCGCGGTCGAGGTCGCCGCGCACCCGCGGCGCGCGGGCCGACCAGCGGAGGTCGGCGCGCAGCAGCAGGCTCTCGAGATAGCCGCCGGCCACGTCCTCGTCGGACCAGCGGTCGAACCGCTCCTCCGGGTCGTCCGCGAGGTCGTAGAGGTGACGGGGCGGCCGCTCGCGGTCGTACACCACGTCGCGGATCAGCTTGAGGTGCCCCGCGATGACCGCGGAGAGCTCCATCCCGTCCTTCGCCAGGTAGGAGTAGACGGGCGGCCCGTCGCCCCCGCCGCCGGCGAGGAGCGGGAGCAGGCTGCGGCCCTGGACCCCTTCCGGCACCGGCAGGTCGAGGAGATCGAGCAGCGTCGGGAAGACGTCGATCTGCTGCACGCGGTCCGCCACCCGCAGGCCCGCCCGGCGGGCGCCCGGCAGGCGCACGATCAACGGCACGTGGATCTGCTCCTGGTGGAGGTCGTTGCCGTGCTGCCAGCGGCCGTGCTCCTGGAACGCCTCGCCGTGGTCGGCGACGAAGACCACGACCGTCTCGTCGAGCAGCCCCTCGGCCCCGAGCCGCCTCACCAGCCGGCCGAGGGCGCGATCGGTGGTGGCGATCTCGCCGTCGTAGAGGTCGATCAGCTCCTCGCGCGGGGTCGCCGGTCGGTCGCCCCCGCCGGCGCGGTAGAGCTCCTGGATCGACCCCGCCTCCGGCGGCAGGTGGCCGGCGCCGAAGCGGCCGCGGAACGGCTCGGGAGGGTCGTAGGGAGCGTGCGGGTCGCTGACGTGCACCCAGAGCAGGAACGGCGCGCCGGCCGGCCGGCGGTCGAGCCAGCCGATCACCGCGTCGGTCACCTCCTCGGCGGGAACGTGGATGCGCGCCGTCTTCCGCTCGCGGAAGTACTCGACGTCGTCGAAACCTTCGGCGAACCCGAAGTTGGGACCGGCGTTGCCGTTGGTGAAGAAGGCCGCCGTCCGGTAGCCGGCGTCGCGCAGCGTCGTCGACAGGCGCGGCAGCTCGGGAGCCAGCGCGTCGTCGCGGCCGTTGGCGCCGTGCACCTGCGGGTGCAGGCCGGTCAGCAGCGAGGCGACCGTGGGCCGCGTCCACGAGGACTGTGCCACGGCGGCCTCGAAGACCACGCCGTCGGCCGCGAGGGCGTCGACCTGCGGCGAGGTCGGACGCCCGTAGCCGTAGGCGCCGAGGTGGTCGGCGCGCAGGGTGTCGACGA
>DATABP010000022.1:0-1601 GCA_036259515.1 Thermoanaerobaculia bacterium
GCGGCGCCGCCCTCGGCCACCGCGGTCGCCGCCGGCGGGCTGACCAGGAGCGCCGAGATCCGCCCCGGCTCCTCGTAGATGCGCGGCGCCGCCGGGTCGATCGGCCCGGCCTTGTAGCCGCGCAGCATCGCCTCGGCGGTCAGCTCGCTGTCGATCACCGCCGGGTTGACGTCGGGGAAGGCGAGGTCGGGGTCGAGGCGGAAGGCGCGGCCGTACCACTCGATCGCCTGCTCGCGGTGGTCCATCCGCTCGTGGAGCGCGCCGATCTGGTAGGCGGCCCAGGCGTTCGTCGGGTCGAGGTCGGCGACGGCGCGGAGGTGGTCCAGCGCCTCGCGCGGCCGCTCCTCCTGCTGCAGCAGGAGCGCCAGGTTGTAGTGGTAGGCGGCGCGGTCGGGCGCCAGCTCGACCGCCCGCTCGTAGGCCGCCCGGGCCTCCTCGACCTCGCCGGCCAGGAGCAGCAGGTTGCCGAGGTCGTTGTAGGCGGCGGCGTCGGAGGGGTTGTCGGCGACCAGCCGCCGCTGCGCCTCGAGCGCCTGCGGCAGGTTGGTCGGGGTGGCGGCGAGCACCGCCAGGCCCAGGGACAGGGCCGCGGCGAGGGTCCACAGGGTCGGTCGTCTCACGTCGGTCGCTCCTCGTCGTGCTGCTACAGCGGCTTGGCCTTGAGCTTCAGGCGCTCGCCGTCGGGTTCCAGTCGGAAGCGCACCTGGCGGCAGCCGGTGCGGGCGCGGATCGTCTCGAGCTGCCGCTCGAGATAGGCGCGGAAGCGCTCGAGGTCGAAGCCGGGGCCGGCCGGGGTGCCGCGGGCGAGGCCGGCGTAGAGCGCCTCGACCGCCGCCGGCTCCAGCCGGTCGCCGACCACCACCCCGGCGCGCGGGTCGTGCGCCGGCCGCCGCTCTACCACCGGCCGCGGCCCCCGCCCCTCCTCGCGCTGGCGCAGCCGCCGGTTGGCCAGCTCCGAGGTGCTGGCGAAGCGCGCCTCGAGCTGCTGCAGCCGGAAGTTGTCGGCCACCCCCCGCAGGTTGAGGTTGCGCAGCGCGCGGATCTCGGCGCGCAGCTCGTCGGCGAGGTCGGCCGGCGGCACGTCGCGGGCGCCGTTCCAGAACTTCTCGTACTCGATCTGGAGCGCCCGGATCGCGGACTCGAGCCTGTCGATGCGCTGCTGCGGGGTCATGCGGCGGTGCGGTGCGGGGGCGGCTCGGGAGCGGACGGCTCGTGCGGGAGCTCGGCGGGGGGTAGACTGGCCGGGTGGACCCGCGGCGCCAGCTCCCGCCGATCCATCGCCTGCTCGAAGAGCCCGCGCTCGGGCGTCTGATCGGATTATACGGGCGGGGTCCGACGACCATCCATCTGCGCCGGGCGGTCGAGGCGCGGCGGCGGGAGGTGGCGGCGGGCGGGGAGGTTCCGGCGGAGGCGCCGGCGGCGGCGGAGCTGATCGTCGAGCTGGCCGCCCGCACCGCCGCCTCGCTCGACGCCGAGCTCGGCCGGCCGCTCGCCCGGGTGCTCAACGCCACCGGCGTCCTCGTCCACACCAACCTCGGCCGCGCGCCGCTGCCCGCCGAGGTGGCCGCGGCGTTGCCGCCGCTCCTCTCCGCCGGCTGCGA
>DATABP010000023.1:0-2158 GCA_036259515.1 Thermoanaerobaculia bacterium
GCTCCGCCGCGCGCCGCCGGCGGGCGAGGAGGTCGGCGGACTCCGCGGCGACCCGCGCCGGGTCCGGCAGGTCCGGCCGCTCGCCCGCCTCCGCCTCGCCCTCCGGCCAGCCCTCCAGCGCGGCGAAGCGCCAGAGCACGCCGAAGCGGTCGCGGAACGAGGCGCCGGCCGGGTCGGCCCCGCTCTCCGCCTCGCCCTTCCCGTCGATCCGCTCGAGCAGCCCGTCCCACCGCTCCGCCAACCCTTCCGGCACCCCCTCGCGGTGGCACAGCAGGTCGAGATGATGCCGCGCCCGCTCCAGCTCCCCCGGCGCCGCCGCCTCCAGCCACCTTGCGCAGAGCACCAGCCGCGTCTCGGCCCGCGTCATCGCCACGTAGAGGAGGCGCACGCGCTCGGCGGCCTCGACGCGGGCGCGCTCGGACTCGACGCGGTCCCAGCCGAGGGTGGGGGCGCCGAACAGGCGCAGCTCGCAGCCGTCTCCGGTGCGCGCCACCTCGGTCTGGAGCGCGCGGTCGCCGCCGCTCTCGCGGTGGAGCTGCGGCAGGTAGACGTGGGCGAAGTCGAGCCCCTTCGCCTGGTGGATGGTCATCACCTGGACGGCGTCCTCGGCGCCCTCGCGCGGTTTGCCCTCCTCGGCCTCGCGCGCCTCGGCGACGCTCTTGCGGAGCGCGCGGAGCGCCGCCGTCACGTCGCCGCCGCCCTCGTCGAGCGCCCGCACCAGATGGCGGAAGAAGCGGTCGAGGTTGGCGAGGCGGTAGGCGCCGAGGTAGCGCGCCGCCTCGGTCGGCTCGAGGAGGAAGCGGCGGCGCAGCGTGTCGACGAAGACGTCCGCCGGGTCGTGCCGGAAGGACCGGCGCGCCGCCGCCAGCGCGTCGAGCGCGGCGACCAGCGCCGCCGGCCAGCCGGCCACCCGCTCGATCCCCGGCACGTCGGCGGGCACCTCGGCCGCGGCGGCCTCGACGGCCTCGGCGATCGCCGCCAGCCGGGACGGCTCGGGGGCGATCAGCTCGGTGACCAGCGACGGCAGCCGCCGGTTCCACAGCGGCACCAGCGCGGCGTCGGGCACCCCGGCGAGCGGCGAGCGCAGCAACGTCAGGAGCGCCAAGTGGTCGCCGGGGTCGAGCACCGCGCGCACCAGCGCGGCGGCCTCGATCACCTCGCGCCGGCGGAAGTACTGGGTGTCGCGGCCGACCGCGAACGGCACGCGGTGGCGGCGCAGCGCCTCGAGGTAGGTGTCGAGCGAGCCGGTGGCGCGGAGGAGCAGCGCCGCGTCGCCCCAGGCGATCTCGCCGCGCCGGTGGAGCTCGGCGAGGTCGCGGGCGATCGCCTCCGCCTCGACCTCGGCCGCCCCCTCGCTGGTGGTGGCGGCGCCGGCGCGGCGGTCGGCGGCGTCGCGCGGCGGCCGCCACGACACCCAGTGCTCGACGGCGCCGCGCGCCACCGCCCCGCCGGCGGACGCGAAGCCCGGGTCCTCCGCCAGCCGGTCGCAGGGCAGGAGCGGCTCGAAGCGCGGCTGGAGCCCCTCCTCCTCGATCATCACCGGCGCCACCGCGCGCGCCACCTCGTCGAGGATCGACGGCACCGAGCGGAAGTTCTCGACCAGCGGGTGGACCGCGCCGCCGGCCGCCCGCACCTCGGCGACCAGCGCCTCGTAGGCGGCGAGGTCGGCGTTGCGCCAGCCGTAGATCGACTGCTTGGGGTCGCCGACCAGGAAGAGGCCGGGGCGCTCCTCGGGCGGCCCGTCGAGCGCCAGCAGGCGGACGACCTCGCACTGCAGGCGATCGGTGTCCTGGAGCTCGTCCACCAGAAGCTGGTCGATGCGCCGGCGCAGGCGGCGGCGCACGTCGGGACGGGTGCGGAGCAGGCGCGCGGCGTCGGCGAGGAGGTCGTCGAAGCTCGCCACGCCGCGGGCGACGAGCTCGCGGCGGGCGGCGGCCAGGAGCGGCGCCAGCGCGCGGCGGGCGAGGTCGAGGAGCTCGGGGTCGAGGCGGCGGGCGTGGGCGAGGAGGGCGTGGGCCTCGCCGGCGGCGGCGGCGACGGCGGCCTCGCGGCCGGCGAAGAGGTCGGCCTCGGTGCGGTTCCACCTCGCCTTCGACCACTCCTTGAGGCGGCCGAGGAGGTTGTCGGGGAAGAGGTCGGCGAGGGCGGCGAGGAGGCG
>DATABP010000024.1:0-4776 GCA_036259515.1 Thermoanaerobaculia bacterium
GCTCCGCCGCCTCGCAGCCGGCGAGCCCCGCCGCCAATGCCGCGGCGAGCGCCGTCGCCGCCAGCCGTCCCGCGATCGCCCGCCGCGCCGTCCCGGCCATCGTCCACCTCCCACACGGTGAGACGCGCGAGCGGCGCCCGGCGCAACCGGCCGCGTCTCTCGCGCAGTCTACGGGACCGCCCGCCGCGGGCCGCTCAGCTCCGCGGCGGGGTGCCCTCGAGCGGCACCACCAGCCACAGCACGAGGTAGACGAGGATGCCGGGGAAGGCGGCGCTGAAGATCGACGCCAGCACGTAGATCACCCGCACCGTCGTGGCGCTCCAGCCGAACTGCCGGGCGATGCCGCCGCAGACGCCGGCGACCACCTTGTCGCTGCGCGAACGTTCGAGACCCATCCGAGGTGCCCTCCTTTCGCCGCGGGACGGCAAGCAAGCGGCGCTCCAGCCGTCCTACGGCGGCGCGGCGCGTGGGATTCGCGCGGGCGAAACACCGGCGACCCCGGCGCGCGTTGTGGCCGGCATGGAGCTCGTCGAGGCGCAGGAGACGGCCCGCCAGGCCCGCCCGCCCGCCGCCGAGGAGCGCCTCGCCGACCTCGTCGCCGGCGCCCGGGCGCTCCTCGTCGTCACCGGCGCCGGCTGCTCCACCGAGTCCGGCATCCCCGACTACCGCCACCCGGACGGCTCGTGGAAGCACCGCCGGCCGATGCTCTACCAGGAATTGGTCGCGAGCCGCGCCGCCCGCCGGCGCTACTGGGCGCGGAGCTTCGTCGGCTGGGAGCGCATCGCAGCCGCGCGGCCGAACGCCGGCCACCTGGCGCTGGCGCGGCTCGAGGCGGCCGGCCGCGTCGCCGCGCTGGTCACCCAGAACGTCGACGGCCTGCACCAGAAGGCGGGCAGCCGGCGGGTCGTCGACCTCCACGGGCGGCTCGACCGCGTCTCCTGCCTCGGCTGCCGCACCGGCTACCGGCGCGACCGCTTCCAGGCCGAGCTCGAGCGGCTGAACCCCGGCTGGCGCGACCGCCGGGGCGGCCTCGTCCGCCCGGACGGCGACGTCGAGATCGGCGACGACGAGGTCGCCGGCTTCCGGCTGCCAGAGTGCCCGTGCTGCGGCGCCGACCTCAAGCCGGCGGTGGTCTTCTTCGGCGAGGCGATCCCGCACGCCACCCGGGCCCGCGCCGCCGCCGCGCTGGCCGCCGCGGACGCGGTGCTCGTCGCCGGCTCGTCGCTGATGGTCGGCTCCGGCTACCGCTTCGCCCGCGAGGCCGCCGCCGCCGGCAAGCCGCTCGGGATCGTCAACCTCGGCCGCACCCGCGGCGACGACCTCGCCGCCGTCAAGGTCGAGGGCCGCTGCGGCGACGTGCTCGCGCGGCTGGCGGATCGGCTGGCGCCGGCGGAGCCGTCGCTCTAACCGCCGGCGGCGAGCGCCTCGGCGAGGCGGGCGCCGCGCGGCACCTGCTCGAACGTGCACTGCTCGGGCGCCTTGTCGGGGCGGAAGCGCAGGAGCCGCGTGCCGTGACGGAAGCGGTCGCCGCTCCAGTGGTCGTAGACCACCTCGACGACCAGCTCCGGCGGCAGCGCCTCCCACTCCGTCGAGCGCTCGGTCGACCAGCGCGACGGCGCCCCGGGCGCGTTGCCGGAGAAGCCCTTCTCGCCCCCCGGCCGGTCGCGCAGCGCCTCGAGCTGCGGCGCCAGCTCGCGCCGCTCGGCCGCGTCGAGGCCGGAGGTGAAGCCGACGTGGTGGAGCTTGCCGTCGTCGCCGTAGAGGCCGAGGAGGAGCGACCCCACCACCTCGCCGGCGGTGGCGTAGCGGAAGCCGCCGACCACGCAGTCGGCGGTGCGCAGCCGCTTGACCTTGACCATCGCCCGCTCGCCGGACTGGTAGGCGGCGTCGGCGCGCTTGGCGATCACCCCGTCGAGCGACGAGGTCGGCGAGGTGAGCCAGGCGACGGCGCGCTCGCGGTCGGCGGTGGCGGGGGTGAGCGAGACGGCGATCCCGTCGGCCGGGAAGGCCTCGGCCGCGAGGGCCTCCAGCCGCTCTCGCCGCGCGGTGAAGGGCTCCTCGACCAGCGAGCGGCCATGGGCGTCGACCAGGAGGTCGAAGACGACGAGCCCCGCCGGCGCCGCCGCGGCCAGCTTGGCGACCCGGCTCGCCGCCGGGTGGAGCCGGTTCTGGAGCGCGTCGAACGACAGCTCGCCCTCGATCGGGACGACCAGCTCGCCGTCGAGCACGAAGCGCCGCGCCGGGAGCTCCCCCATCGCCGCCACCACGTCCGGGAAGTACCTCCCCAGCGGCTTGCCGGACTTCGACTGCAGGTAGACCTCGTCGCCGTCGCGGAAGGCGAGGCAGCGGAAGCCGTCCCACTTCGGCTCGTAGCGCCAGTCCTCGCCCTCCGGCACCTCCTCGGCGGTGCGCGCCTCCATCGGCGGGAAGGGGGGCTGGAGGGGGAGGTCCATGAGCGGCCGGATTCTACGCGGCGCTCCGGCGCGGCCGTTGCAGGGCTTCGCGCGGCGATGATCGAGAGCCTCGCCCGCCGCCGCCGCCGCGCCGCGCCGCCCGCCCTGCTCCTCGCGCTCGCCCTCGTGCCGCTCGCCTGCGGCGGCGGCGAGGAGCCGGAGGGCTACGAGATCGTCGAGCTCTCCACCGACCTGGCGGAGAGCGCGTCGCCCGCCGAGCCGGCCCCGGCCGCGACGGTCGAGCCGCCGGAGCTCGACACCTCCGAGGCCGCCGTCGCCACCCTCGCCGAGTACTACCAGGCGATCGCCGCCGGCCAGTACGCGCGCGCCTACTCGCTGTGGCGCGGCGGCGGCGAGGCGAGCGGCCAGAGCTTCGAGGAGTTCCGCGCCGGCTTCGCCGACACCGAGCGGGTGTCGATCGAGATCGGCGCGGCGGGGCGGGTCGAGGGCGCGGCGGGCTCGCGCTACGTCGAGATCCCGGTCACCCTCTCGGCCACTCTCGCCGACGGCACCGCGCAGTGCTTCCGTGGAACCTACGCGCTGCGTCGCTCGGTGGTCCCGGGCGCCACCGCCGACGAGCGCCTGTGGCGCCTCCACTCCGCCGACCTGGCGCCCTGCGACCCGGCCGCGGTCGACGGCGCCCCGCCCGGCGACGGCGGGGCGGGCGACGAGGCCCCCGCGGCGGCGCCGCCGGCCGTGGTCGCCCTGGTCACCCGCCTGGGCGAGCGCCTCGACCAGGTCTCCCTCCTCGCGCCGCCCGAGACCCTCGCCCAGCAGATCCGCGCCGAGTACGGCCCGCTGGTCACCCCCGACCTCCTCGCCCGCTGGCTCGCCGCCCCCACCGAAGCCCCCGGCCGCCAGACCTCCAGCCCCTCGCCGGACCGCATCGAGGTGCTCGAGGTGACGCCCGAGGGCGACGGCTACACCGTGCGCGGCGAGGTCGTCTCCCTGACCAGCGTCGAACGCGCCGAGGGCGGCGCCGCCCAGCGCGAGCCGGTGGAGATCGCGGTCGTCCCCGACGGCGCCGGCGGCTGGCGGATCGCCGGCTACCAGCGGCGCTGAGCGCATCGAGGCGCATCGAGCCCGTCGCGGCCGCCCGTCCGGCGCGGCACCGGGCCCGGCCTCCCGCTCACGTCCAAACCGACGCCTTCTTCGCCCACACGCTGTCCCGATACCGCTCCTGGAACGCCTTCCCCGTCTCGTGCAGCGCCGCCGCGTCGCCGCTCGCCTTGTAGCGGGCGACGCCCGCCCAGTAGAGCGCCTCGGGCGCCGTCTCGCTGTCCGGGTGGCGCTCGACGATCTCGCGGTAGCGGTGCTCGGCGGCCGCGAAGTCGCCGGACGAGAACTCGATCCGCGCCTGCCCCAGCGCGAGCTGGGCGATGAAATCGTCGGCCGGCAGGAAGCCCTCGATGCGGTGGCGCTCCTCGCCGTCGCCGTCGAGGAGCAGGATGGTCGGCGTCCACTCGGCGCCGAAGCGGGCGCCCAGGCGCTGGAAGTCCTCCGGCTGCTCGCGGACGTTCACCCGCGCCGGCAGGAAGTGATCGTTGACGAACTCCTCCACTCTCTCCTCGGGGTAGACCTCGGCATCCAGCCGAGCGCATCCCCCTCACATGGGGGCGGCGCTGAAGTCGAGCAGCACCGGCCGGTGGCCCTCCGCGGCCTCGTCGAGCGCGGCGTCGACGTCTCGTCTCCATTCGATGGTCATCGCGTCCTCCTGGTCGGGAAAATGGGTTTGTCGCTCGCCGCCCGGCGGTGCGAGCCACGTGCCACGAGCGCCCGCCGGCGCCGGGGCAACAATCGGCCGCGGACGGTGTCGAACCCGGGTGAGAGGACCGCTCCGTCGCGCGCCGCGAAATCGCGCGCTCGTGAACGTCCATACCTTTGGGGCCGCGCCCCGGCGGCCCCGGGAGGAGTCATGGAGCTGCCGCGACTGCCGATCGACCGCTACCGCGTCGCCCTGCGCCTGACCCGGACGGCGCGCTTCCGCTTCCACCACGGCTCGGCGGTGCGCGAGGCGCTGGCGCGGGCGCTCGGCGTGGCGGGGTTGCCGCCAGGGGTGGTCCCCTGCGCCCCGGAGTCCGGCCGGGTGACGTTCGCAGCGGGAGACCGCTACCGGCTGGGGGTGACGCTGGTCGGCGAGGAGCGGCGGCACGGCGCGGCGCTCGCCGCCGGGCTGGCGGCGATCGGCGAGCGGTCGCGGGCGGCGGCGGAGGGGCCGCCCGCGGGTCTGGCCGGCGGCTTCGCGGTCGAGGCGGTCGAGCCGCTGCCGCCGGTCGCGCTCGAGGACGAGCTCGCCGCGCTCGCCGAGCCGCCGGCGATCACC
>DATABP010000025.1:0-3336 GCA_036259515.1 Thermoanaerobaculia bacterium
GCCAGCACCTCCGGGGAGACGAACGGCGGCGGCGGCTCCTCGGCCGCGGCGGCGGTCTCGGGGTCGACAGGCGGCTCGATCAGGATCTCCTCCGGCTCGGGCGGCGGCGGCTCGAGGAACTCCTCCGGCTCCTCCTCGACCGGCGGGCGGTCGAAGACGTTGTCGCGCGGCACCAGGTCGACGCCGGTCGGCGGCGCCTCCTCGACCATCGGCACCTCCTGCCCCTCGCGGAGGCCCGGCGGGAGCTGCTCGAGGCGGCGGCGCATCATCTCCTGGATCTCCTCCGGGGTGCCGCCGCCCTCGTCGAACGGGCCGTCGCCGACCTCGCTCTCGAGCCGCGGGCTGTCGCCACGGAAGGTGATGTTCGCCTCGGTGCCGACCCAGATCGGCAGCAGGTCCTCCTCGGTGATCTCGGCCTGCCGCACGATGTGCGGGGTGAGCGTGAGGATGAGGTCGGTGCGCGCGCGGTCGTTCGTCTTGTGGCCGAACAGGTGGCCGATCACCGGCAGGTCCGAGAGCCCGGGGATGCCGATGTTCGAGTCGCTCTCGTCGGTACGGATGAGGCCGGCGATCATGTTCGTCTCGCCGTCGCGCAGGCGGATCGTCGACTCGATCGAGCGGGTGCCGATGCGCGGCTGCTGCTGGCCGCCCGAGCCGCTGATGAAGCCGGAGATGTTCGACACCTCGACGCGGAGCTTGAGCGTGATCTCCTGGTTGTGGTGCACCCGCGGCTCGATCTCGATGGTGATGCCGACGTCCTGGTACTGGAAGGAGGTGATCGGCACGATGTTCGAGCCGACCGTGTTCGAGGTGTTGAAGGTGGTCACCGGGATCGGCACCCGGTCGCCGATCACCGCCCGCGCCTTCTCGCCCTCGGACGACCGGAGCTGCGGCTGGGCGAGGAGCTGCGCGTTCGAGTTCGTCTTGACGAAGTTGTAGATGAAGTTGGGGAGGGTGAGGATCCAGTTCGACTGGTTGAGGAACTCGAGGTCCGAGAAGCGGAGGCCGCCGCCCTCCTCGCCGGTGTCGAGGCTCTGGGTGATCGAGTACTGCGAGAGCTGGGTGCCGAGCTCGCGGATGCGGGTGGTGTCGACCTGCAGGAGCTCGACGTCGACCACCACCTCGGCGCGCGCCTTGTCGTTCGCCTCGATGATGCGCTCGGCGACCTTCACCTTGTCGGCGGTGTCGCGGATGATGATCGCGTTGAGCTGCTCGTTGGGGGCGACCCGGCGCGAGTCGATCAGCGTGCGCAGGATCGTCATCATGTCCTTGACCTCGGCGTTCGACAGGAAGAACGTCTGGATGACGAGGTCCTCGTAGAGCTTGCGGTTCTGCGGCGTGTCGGCGGCGATGATGATGGTGTGCTCGTCGATCACCTTGTAGAAGTGGCCGGCGGCGCGCATCAGCGTCTCGAGCGCGGTCTGCGAGGTGACCTCCTCGAGCGAGATCGAGATCTCCTGGTCGCGGAGGTTCTGGTCGAACAGGATGTTGATCCCGAAGGCGTCGCCCAGCGCCTTGTAGATCTGGAAGATCGGCGTCGGCTCCGGGAAGTCCATCGAGATCGGCTCGTCGGAGCGCGGGTCGAGGGTGGGCGGCTGCGGGCGGGTGCCGCTCTGGCGCGCCTTGATCTCGGCGAGCGTCTCCGGGGTGTGCCCGGCGCGCAGGATCTCGATCCGCTCGCGCACCGAGGCGAGCTCGGTCTCCGCGTACTGGTTCGTCGGGTCGAGCTGCACCGCCTGCTGCAGCTCGACCAGCGCGCGCTCGAGCACCCCGGCGTCGCGGTACTCCTTGCCCTTCTCGAAGTGCGACTGCGACGCCTTGATGCGGGCGCGCAGCAGCGCGCTCTGGTAGCGCAGGTTGTCCGGCTCCTTGGCGACGGCCTCCATGTAGTGGAGCACCGCGTCGTCCCAGTCGCCGAGCTGGGCGGCGATCTCGCCCTGGCGGAAGCTGCGGTGCGCGACGCAGCCGGCGGCGACGAGGGCGAGGAGCAAGGTGACGAGGAGCGGCGCGATGGATCGCGTTCTGCTCAAGGGAGTCCTCCGTTCAGCTACCGATCGCGAACCGCCGCGGCGGCTCGTCCGGGAATTCGACGAAAGCGATGGCTACCGACTCGTAGCCGATGTCGGCGACAACGAACTGGCCGGCCAGCACGTCGCCGACCAGCGCGTTGTGGATCTCCTCGCCGTCGGTGAAGACGGCGATGCGCCGGTTCTCGGGCCCGAAGCTGCCGAGATAGGTCCAGCGGAACTCGGGCGGCTGCGGCGCCGGCGGCGGCGGCGGGTTCTCGGCCAGCTCGCGGGCCTGCTCCGCGGCCAGGCGGCGGGCCTCCTCGGCGGCGAGGCGACGCGCCTCCTCCTCGGCGGCGATCCGCGCCAGCTCCTCGGGCGAGGGCGGCGGCGGAGGCGGCGGCGCGCCGTAG
Organism: Thermoanaerobaculia bacterium; assembly: GCA_036259515.1. Classification (GTDB taxonomy): domain Bacteria; phylum Acidobacteriota; class Thermoanaerobaculia; order Multivoradales; family JBCCEF01; genus DATABP01. Next base: position 2,420 of record DATABP010000025.1, read on the forward strand.
TCGAAGGGGTTCCTGCCCGGGCTGTAGTCGCGCGGCTCGGCGACCAGAGCGTCGAGGTCGAGGGTGACCACCTCGACACCGCCGGCCACCCGGCCGGCCGGGCCGCCGTCCGCGGCGAGGTCGCCGCCGGCGCCGCCGCCGAAGAGCGACGGCCCGATCCGCACCCAGGCGGCGAGCGCGCCGATCACCAGGAGCACCGCGAGGAGCGCCCGCTGCCGCTTCGCCGGGCTCACGAGGTCTCCCCCGCCGGCGCCGCGTCGTCGCCCAGGGGCGGCCCGTCGCCGGTGGCGAAGAGCGTCGAGATGCGGAGGTCGATGCGCAGCCCGCCGCGCGAGCTCTCGGAGAGCCGGATCTCCTCCAGCGTGAGGAAGGTCTCCGACAGCTCGAGCAGGTTGACGAAGGTGCGGAGGTCGGCGTAGCTCCCCTCGACCGAGAAGACGAAGCCGCGGCGGCGCAGGGCGTAGTCCTCGAGCGGCTCGGTCGGGTAGGCGACCGACGGCGGGGTCAGCCCGGAGCGCGCGGCGAGGTCCTTGACCTCGGCGATGATGCGGGTCAGCCGCTGGCTCTCGCCGGCCAGCCGCTCTCCGTAGAGGTCCTCGACCGCCAGCCGGGTGCGCACGATCGCCTGCTGCTCGGCCTCGAGGTCACGCCGCTGCTCCACCAGCTCGGCGAGCGCGGCGCGCTCCTCGGCGAGCTCCTCCTGGGTCACCTGGACGCGGCCGGCGAAGCGCAGCGGGTAGACGGCGAGCGCCACCAGGTTGGCGGCGAAGAAGACCAGCGCCGGCAGCCACAGCGCCAGGCGCCGGCGCCAGATCGACGGGTGGACGGCGCTCAACGCCGCTCCTCCTCGCCGGCGGCGCCGCCCGCGCGTCCGCCGGCGGCCGGGGTGAGCACCGTCTCGGCGGCGGCGGCGGTGG
>DATABP010000026.1:0-5409 GCA_036259515.1 Thermoanaerobaculia bacterium
GCCGAGGCTCGGCGACGACACCGCGGCCCTCCTCGCCGAGCTGGGGATCGAGCTCTCCGCCGGCGAGGGCCGCGCCGCCGGAATCGGCCGCCGCGGCGGCTGGCGGCGGGCGCTGGCGCGGTGGAAGGTGCGGCGGAAGGGGCCGAAGGAGTGAGGGTGCGAGAGCCTTCGGGGAACCCAAAATCAGAGGCGTTCGACCCTTACCTCGGGATGGTCCACGGCCAGGCGGCGGAGGTCGTCGGGATCGCCGGTGAGGACGACGGCGCCCCCGCCCTCGATCGCCTGGGCGACGACGAGGGCATCGACGGTCGAGGTGGAGCGGGCGGCGCCGAGCAGACGTCCAGCGGTTCGCCCATGACGCTCGCCGGCAGGGGGAACGGTGCCGACCGCCTTCAACACGCGATGGACCGGCGCGTCGCGCGGTCCGCCGCGGATCGTCTCGGCCACCGCGACGACGGGGATCTCGACCGGGACCGACAACTCGCGAGCGCGCGCGACGAAGGCGCGCGCCCGCGTCTCGCCACGCGACAGCGCGATGACCGCTCCCGAGTCGAGCACCAGCCGTCGCGCGCTCAGCCCGGTTTCTCCTCGGGGGCGGGCCACCGGCGCCGCACCTCTTCCATCATCTGGGGATCGATCGGTCCGTGCTCGCGCTCGAGCTCGTCGAGGAGCACGCCCAGCCGGTCGTGCTGGAGCTGGTGGCGGAGGGCGCGGTTGACGTAGCGCGACAGACCTCGGGTGCCGACGGCCTCTCGGGCCTCGGCGAGCAGCTCTTCGTCGAGCGTCAGGGAGACTTTCTCGGTGGACACGGGCGTTATCCTACCAGAAGTAGGGCAGCGCCGTAGTATCGTCGAAAGCCCATGCGATCCGAAGCTTCCGACCGTTCCCGCCGGCCGTTGCGGTGCATCGCGCCGTTCGTCGTCTCGGCGATCTGTTCGCTCTCGTGGTCTGCTCAGCCTGCGGTCGTCCCCGAGCCCTTCCGCACCGTCGCCGAGCGCTCCGACTTCCGCGCCACCTCCTCCTACGAGGAGACGATGGCCTTCCTCGGGCGCCTCGCGGCGGAGTCGCCGGCGATCCACGTCACCACCTTCGGCACCTCCGGCGAGGGCCGGCCGCTGCCGCTGGTGGTCGTCTCGGCGGAGCGTGCCTTCACCCCGGAGGCGGCGAAGGCGCTGGCGGCCGAGCGCGGCAAGCCGGTCGTCCTCGTCCAGAACGTCATCCACGGCGGCGAGGTGGACGGCAAGGACGCCTCGCTGATGCTGCTCCGCGACCTGGCGCTCGGGCGGCGGCCGGAGCTGCTCGCCGCGGCGACGCTGCTCGTGGTGCCGATCTACAACGTCGACGGGCACGAGCGGGTGTCGCCGTTCAACCGGCCGAACCAGAACGGGCCGGTCGAGGGGATGGGCTTCCGCACCAACGCCGCGGGGCTCGACCTCAACCGCGACCACCTCAAGCTCGACAGCCCGGAGGCGCGGGCGGTGGTGGCGCTCTTCGACCGCTGGCGGCCGCACCTCCACGTCGACGACCACGTCACCGACGGCACCGATCTCGACTGGGTGCTCACCTGGTCGGTGGCCGAGGCGCCGCAGCTCCACCCGGGGGTCGCCGCCTGGACGGAGCGCCACCTGACCGCCGCGCTCGCCGTCACCCGGGCGGCGGGGCACCCGGCCGGCCCCTACGTCGACCTCGTCGACGGCGCCGACCCCACCGCCGGCTTCACCTCGGCGATCCTGCCGCCGCGCTTCGCCACCGGCTATTACCCGCTCCGCCACCGGCCGTCGATCCTCGTCGAGATGCACTCCCCGAAGCCGTACCGCGACCGGGTGCTCGCCAACCGCGACTTCCTCGCCGCTCTCCTCGCGGAGGTGGCGGCGGACGGCCGCGAGCTGGTCAAGGCGGTGACCTGGGCGGAGGCGGAGACGGTCGCCCTCGGCCGGCCGGACGCGCCGCCGTCCGAGGTGGCGGTGCGCTGGGAGACGGCGGCCGAGCCCGACCGGCTGGAGGTGCCGTTCCACGACTGGTACCTCGAGGAGTCGATCGCCCTCGGCACGCCGATCCTCCGCTACCGCGAGTCGCTCCGCCCGGTGGAGGTGCCGTGGCACCATCGGCCGGCGGCGGCGCAGACGGTGGCCCGGCCGCGCGGCTACCTGCTGCTCCCCGGCTGGCCGGAGGCGGAGGAGCGGCTCCTGGCGCACGGGCTGCGCGTCGAGCGGCTCGCCGCTGCGGCGACGCTGCGGGTCGAGACGCTCCGCGTCGACGCGCCGGACTTTGCCGCGGCCCCCTACCAGGGCCGCACCCGGGTCTCCGGCGAGGTGCGGCGGGTGGCCGAGTCGGTCGAGGTCCCCGCCGGGACCTCGTGGGTGCCCGCCGACCAGCCGCACTTCGCGGTCGCCGTCCAGCTCTTCGAGCCCGAGGCGGACGACTCGCTCTTCTCCTGGGGCGTCTTCTCCTCGGCCTTCGAGCGCAAGGAGTACATCGACCCGCGCAACCTCGAGCCGCTCGTCCGCCGCCTCCTCGCCGAGGACCCGGCTCTCGCCGCCGAGTGGGAGGCGGCGCTCCAGGACGAGGCCTTCGCCGCCGACCCCAACGCCCGCTGGCTGTGGTGGTACCGGCGCACGCCCTACTGGGACGACACGGTGGGGCGGCTGCCGGTGTTCCGGGCGCTGGAGGTGCCGGGGGAGGCCGCGCTGAGCGGGATGGCGAGTCGCGAGCCGTCGTAGGATCGCCTTCGTGGAAGCGCCGGCGGCGGCGGACTCGCCCAAGGCACGGTTCGATCCTGCGGTCGACCTCCTGATGGTCGTCTGGAGTGGCGCCTTCGGCCTGTCGTTCGGATTGTGCGTGTTGCAGGTGGCCTTCGACCTCGCCGCCGTCTGGCGGCTCGTCGGCTGCGCGGCGCTGAGCGGGATCGCGGTGGCCGTCCTGTCGAGGGTACGGCGTCGCTTCCTCGTGCAGCCGGCGGTCGAGCCGGGCGAGGACGAGCGCTCCTGGTCGGCCGCCGCCGGCGACCTGTCGTACCGGGAGCGGTTCCGGGTGCCGGCGGCGTTCGCGCTCGTCGCGATCGGCGTCGCGGCGGTGCCCTTGGTGGTCTTCTGGAAAGGGGTGTCGTCGGCCCTGGGCGTGCTCGTCGGCTTCGTGGTCGTGGTCGCCGCCGACGACGGGCTCGCCTGGCCGCCGCCCGCGGCTCAGGAGCCGGCGCCGCCGTCCGCCAGCCGCAGCGCGTAGCGCCTCGCCTCCGCCGCCGCGCGCCGCTCGTAGTCGTCGCCCTCCACCTTTCGCCGCAGCCCCTCGGAGACCGGGAGCACCATCGCCCCCGGCAACAGGCGGAAGGGCTCGCCGCTCGCGGCGTCGACCACCCGCCCCGCCTCGACTGCCCGCGTGGCGTCGCCCAGCGACAGCCCGGCCACCGCGCGCTCGACGGCGCGGAAGCGGCCCTCGGCGGCGGGGTCGAGGAAGCGCAGGAAGCGGCGCGACTGCGCCATCAGGTGGTAGTGCGAGGGCACGAACCACACGCCGTCGAGGTGCAGCCGGTCGCAGATCAGCACCAGGATCGAGATCACCTCTTCGAGCAGGCCGAGGCCGGGGTGGCGCTGGCCGGGGAGCGGGCGGCGGTGCCCGGTGAACTCCGCGCGCGGGTTCTGGAGCAGCAGCCACTCGACGGTGAGCGTCTCGCAGCCGGGGACGGCGGCGCGGTCGCGGCGGGCGCGGAGCTCGATCAGCAGCTCGCGGCGGTCCGGGCCGCCCCACACCCGCGCCGTCTCGCCGCCCGGGTTGTCGAGGTCGAGGCCGAGCGTCGGCTGCGCGAAGCCGAGCCGGCGCAGGCGGTCGAAGAGGCCGGTGCGCTCGAGCGCCAGCTCGACCCCCTCGGGCGTGTAGTAGCCGAGGAAGCGGTGGCGCGCGACGCCGGCGAGCGGGCCGAGCACGTCGTCCTCGGTGAGCCCCCAGCCGGCCGCCGCGCCCGCCTCGCCGGGGGGCTCGCCGGTCAGCTCCTCGGGGGCGAAGCTGCGGGCGATGCGGCGGTAGCGGGCGAGCGTCACCTCCTCCGGCGCCGGCGGCTCGATCACCTCCCCGGCGAGGAGCCAGCCGGCGTAGCGGGCGGTGTAGGCCCACGCCGCCTTGCCGTAGCCGCCGGCGACGACGACCACCATCGGCACCGCCCCGCCTCCGTGCCGGCCCGCGCCGCGGAGGAGCTCGGTCACCCGCCGGTCGCGCGCCAGGAGCCCTTCGGCGGTCAGTCTCCAGTCGCCGAGGAAGTCGTCCGCCGCGCCGTCCACCCCGGCGACGTAGACCGCCAGCTCCGGGCGGAAGCGGGCGACGACCGGCGGCAGGTGGCGCTCCAGGGCGGCGAGGAAGGCGGCGTCGTCGATCCCGGCGCCGAGCGCCACCGAGGTCGACTCGACGGCGTCCGGGTCGGTGCCGGCGTCCTGGTTGTGGAGCGAGAAGGTGTGCACCGTCTCGTCGCCGGCGAACATCGCGCGGGTGCCGTCGCCGTCGTGGAGGTCGAGGTCGACGATCAACACGCGGCCGGCGAAGCCGCGCCGCCGCTCCGCCGCGATCGCCGCCGCCACGTCGTGGAACAGGCAGAAGCGCTCGCCCCTGGCGGGGAAGGCGTGGTGGAACCCACCGCCCAGGTGGAGCGCGACGCCGCCGGTGGCGAGCGCCCGCTCGACCGCCAGCCGGGTGCCGCCGCACATCCTGCGCTCGACCTCGACGATCCGCTGCCGCTCGCGGTCGTTCGGGCGGAAGCCGACGATGCGGGTCAGCGTCTCGGGATCGGAGAGCGACTCCAGGTAGTCGGCGTCGTGCACGCGGCAGAGGGCGAGGAGCGGCATCGGCGGCGCCGAGAGCACCGACCCGCGCCGCACCAGCCCCTCGGCGGCGAGGAAGGCGAGCACCTTCTCGCCGCGCCGCGGGTCGAGCGCGAGACCGGGGAGGTCGAGCCGGTAGCGGGCGCTGTAGACGACGTCGACCGGCCGCCGGCGAACGTGGCGGCGGCGGAGCAGGCGGCGGAGCGCGGCGAGGGCGGGCAACGGCGAGCAGTATACGGAGCGCTCCGGCCGCGCTCGCGGCGCTCGTCGCGGGGCGCCGCCGGCGCGCGCCCGGAAGCCGAGCCGTTCTCCTACTCCATCTCCACCCAGGTGGCGCCCCAGCCGCCCGCTTCGGCCGGGGCGTCGCCGTACGCCCGCACACGGGGATCGCGCTCGAGCAGCGCCCGCACCGTCGCCCGCTGCACCCCGATGCCGCGCCCGTGGACGATCCGCACCTTGCGGAACCCCGCCTCGTAGGCGGCGTCGAGCCAGTCGCGCACCACGTCGGCCACCTCCTTTGGCGGGAACGAGTGGAGGTCGAGGACGTCGCCGATCGGCAGCTCGACCGGCTCCGGCTCCACGAAGTCGGGGTCGAAGAGGTCGG
>DATABP010000027.1:0-3807 GCA_036259515.1 Thermoanaerobaculia bacterium
AGGCCAGCGAGATCGCCGGGAAGGGCAGCGCCGCCTCCGCCTCGACCCCGGCGAGCGCGGCGGCCAGCGCCTCGGCGTAGGCGGCGCGGAGCCGCGCCACCTCGGCGCCGCTCTCGGCGACCAGCGCGTTCCAGCTCGCGACCTCCGCCGCGGTGCCGCGGCCGGCGGCGAGGAGCTCGCGCTTGCCGGCGAGCGCCTGGCGGTAGCGCTGGAGGGCGGCGAGCGCGGGGGGCCGGGTGCCGACGACGCCGCGGTCGAGGAGGCGGCGGCGCAGCGCCGGCGGCCCGCTCGCCACCTCCGCCTCGGCCGCCGTCCAGGCGACCACCGGCAGCGCCGCCAGGTGCTCAACGAGCGCCGGCGTGCGCCCGTTGACCAGCCGCAGCCGCTCGCCGCCGCCGTCCGCTCCCGGCGCCGCCCGCCAGCCCACCTCGAGCGCCACCCGCGCCCCGTCCTCGACCTCGCCGCCGAGGTGGAAGCCGCCCGCGTCGTGCCGCGCGCAGTCGGCGATCCGCGCGGTGCGGAAGCTCCGCGTGGTGGCGAGCACGTAGACCGCCTCGAGCAGGCTGGTCTTGCCGGCCCCGTTGCCGCCGACCACGAGGTGCCGCCCCGGTCCGGGCCGGAGGTCGAGCGCGTCGAGGTTGCGGAAGGTGCGGGCGGTCAGCCGGACGAGCATCGGACCCGTAGCATGACCGACGACGAGTCCGGCGCAACGCGGCGAGCGGCGTCCCGGCGCCCCTCCCGGCTCAGATGCGCATCGGCATGATCACGCAGAGGTAGCGGCCGCGCTCGTCCGTCCCGGCGACCGCCGGCGGCGGCTCGTCGCCGTCGCCGATCTCGCCGGGCACCGGGTAGCCGACCGCCTGCGTGTTCTCGTCCTTGAGCTCGAGGCGCACCCGCTCGTCGTCGAAGGCGCGCAGGAAGTCGAGCAGGTAGTCGGGGTTGATGCCGAGCCGGAGGTCGCCGCCGGCGTACTCGCAGGGCACCTCCTCGACCGCCTCGCCCAAGTCCGGGTTGGCGGTCAGGAGCTGGAGCGCCTCGTCGGCGAACTGGAGCCGCACGGCGCGCGCCCGGTCGCCGGTGAGGAGCGCCACCCGCTGCACCGCGTCGGCCAGCGCCTTCCGCCCGAAGACGACGTGCTTGTCGTTGTCGCGCGCGATCACCCGCTCGTAGTCGGGGAAGGTGCCCTCGAGGATGCGGCAGATCAGCTCGCGGCGGCCGAGCTGGAAGGCGAGGTGGTGCTGGCCGCGGCGGTAGCGCAGGGTGTCGCCGCCCTCGAAGCGCAGCAGCTCCTGGAGCGCCTTCCGCGGCACCAGCACGTGGTCCTGGTGGCCGTCGGAGGAGGCGAGCCCGGTCTCGACCAGCGCCAGCCGGTGGCCGTCGGTGGCGACCATCTCGACCGTCTCGCCCTTGAGCTTGAGCAGCGCGCCGTTGAGCTGGAAGCGGCTCTCCTCGGCCGACACCGCGAAGAGCACCTTGCCGACCATGCTGCGGAAGACGCCGAACGGCACCTCCAGCGCGTACTGCTCGCTGACCTCGGGGAGCTGCGGGAAGTCCTCGGGCTTGATGCCGTGGATCTTGAAGCGGCTGCGGCCGGCGCGGATGGTCAGCCACTGCGGCTCCTCCTCGGCGAGGTGGACCTCGTCGCCGACCACGGCGCCGATGATCTCGCGGAACTTCTTCGCCGGCACGGCGATGGCGCCGTCGGCGACGACGTCGCCGCGCACCGCCGAGGTCAGCGACACGTCGAGGTCGGTGGCGGAGAGTCGGAGCTGGTCTCCCTGGGCGGCGAGGAGGATGTGGGAGAGCACCGGGATCGTCGTCTTGCGCTCGACGATGCCCTGCATCGGAGCCAGCTCGTTGAGGAACTCCCCGCGGTTCAGCCGCACTTCCATGTTCTCTCCCCTCCTCTTGAAAAGACGGGTCAATATAGCACGTCGTCCACCGTAGAAGGCCCTGCGGACGGCGCGGAAAACGCCGCAAGTGACGCGCCGGCAGTCACTTGCCGGAGCGGCCCCGGCGGAGGGTCGGCTGCGGAGCGGCTGTGGAGCCGCTGCGGAACGCCGGCCGCCGCCGATCCTTCCACAGCTCCTCCACAGCGGGGGCGGCAGAGGGCCTTCCGCCGGTTTTCCACCGCCCGCCGGCAGCGGCGCGGACGGCGGCGCGCTACACTTGTCCCATGCCGCGCCGCCTCGGGGTCGTCGCCGCGCTCGTCGCGGTCCTCGCCGCCGGCTGCGAGCGGGCCCCCGAGCGCCCGGTCGCCCGGCTGGCGGTCTCGCCGGCGGAGGTCGCCCTCGCCCATCCCGGGAGCGTCCCCGTCGAGCTCGCCTGGACGCCGCTCTCGCCGCTCGGCGAGGTCGACGGCGAGCTCCGCGTCTTCGTCCACCTGCTCGACGGCGAGGGCGAGATCGCCCGCACCTTCGACCACCCCTTCCCGTTCGCCTGGGAGGTCGGCCGCGCGGCGCCGGCGCACACGCTGGAGCTCTACCAGTCGGCGCTCGGCCCGGCGCTCCCGGCAGGCGAGTACGCGCTGACCGTCGGCCTCTACGACGGCTCCGGCCGCCGCTGGGCGCTCGACAGCGCCGGCGAGGAGGTGGGGCGGCAGGAGTACCGGGTGGCCACCGTGCGCGCCACCGGCGCGGCGGAGGCGGCTCCGCGGTTCGGCTTCGCCGGCGGCTGGCTGCCGCTCGAGGCCGGAGGCGACCGGCAGATCCTCGGCCGCCGCTGGACCACCGGCCCGGCGGCGATCGAGGTGGGCGGCGCCGGCGAGGCCGGCGAGCTGGCGCTCTCGCTCCACGTGCCGCGGCCGCCCGAGGGGATCGAGCTGCGCCTTCCCGAGGGGAGCGGCGAGCCCCGCCTCCGCGTCGCCTCCGACTGCGACGGCGGCGAGCACCTCTTCGCCGGCTTCGGGGCCCACCGGCTGTCGATCGCGGTCGCCCCCGGCGAGACCTGCCGGGTGACGATCGCGCCGGGCTTCGAGCTGGTGTGGCCGGAGGGACCGCCGCGCGGGGCGCTGCTCGAGAACCTCTACTGGCGGAGCGGAACGGCCGGCGGGGCGTAGCGGGTGCGAGGCCGACCCGGCCTCCGTCAGTGGACGACCGACAACCGCTGCCGGCCCTGGGCGAGGAGCGACTCGACCGCCTCGCGGTCCGGCGCCTCGGGCTCGATCGAGAGATAGCGGGCGAGGTCCTCCAGCGCGCCCGACAGGTCGCCGCGGTGGAGGTGGAGGAGGCCGCGCTCGCGGAGGTGGACGGCGTTGTCCGGGGCGACCAGCAGCATGCGGTCGAGCGTCGCCAGCGTGCGCTCGACGTCGCCGCGCGCGGCGTAGATGCCGCGCAGGTTGTTGAGCAGGCGGTGGACGATGCAGCGCCCGGTCACCGGCGCCAGGAGCCGCGGGTGGAAGGGGATCGAGCCGTCGCCGACGGCGGCGAGGATGTCGCGGCAGCCGCGGTGGGTGACGAAGCGGCCGGCGAAGGGGTCGAGCAGGACGTGCGGGTGGAGGGCGTGGCGGACCAGGAAGTGCCCCGGGAAGGCGACGCCGAGGAGCGGCAGGCCGACCCGCCGGCCGACCTCGATGACAACGATCGCCAGCGTGATCGGGATGCCGGCGCGGCGCGCCAGCACGCGGTCGAGCAGGCTGTTCGCCGGGTCGTAGTAGTCCTCGCGGTCGCCGTGGAAGCCCTGCTCCTCGAAGAGGAAGCGGCGCAGGGCGTCGAGGCGGGCGACCTCGCCGGCGGCGCCGGACGGCAGCGCCTCGAGCCGCGGCGCCACCGCGGCGGCGGGCGATCGGCTGATCGCGCGCGAGCGCGT
>DATABP010000028.1:0-17134 GCA_036259515.1 Thermoanaerobaculia bacterium
GGGGCGCCCGCGACAACGCCCGCCGGCTCGGCGGCGTCGGCCGGCCGCCGCGCCGCGAAGGCCAGCACCTCGCCGGCGAGGATGCCCGCCACGTGCGTGCCGTGCCCGAAGTCGTCGGTCAGCGGCGAGTCGCCGCCGGTGAAGTCCTGGTGCGCCCAGGGGAGCTTGCGCTCGCCGGCCACGTTCGACAGGTTGCGGTGCTCGACGAAGTGGACGTGGGAGCCGTCGATCCCGGAGTCCATCACCGCCCAGGTGATCCCCTCGCCGAGCGCCGAGTAGGCGATTCGCGCCGCGTCGCACTTGACCGTCCGCACCGAGCGGGTGATGTGCGCCTCGAGCGGGAAGTCCGGCCAGATGCGGTGGATGCAGCGCGCCCGCCCGCTCGACGACCACTCGCGGTCCATGCGGACGAGGCGGCGGATCTCGGTGCCGGAGAGGGTGGCGACGACGTACTGGGTGAGCGCCGCCGTCTTCACCGCGTCGACGGCCTCCCTGCCGGGAGCGATCTCCTCGATGGCGGCGACCACCCGCGCCTTCGCCATCGTCGTGCCCCCCGGATGGTCGAGGTCGACGTCGACGATCACCGCGCGCCGCTTCCGCGGGTTGCGGAGGATCTGCTCGAGCAGCGGGACGGCGATCACGGAGCGGTCGAGCAGGTGCTTGCGCTGCTCGAACGCGTCCTGCCCCGCCAGCTCCTCGGGCGCCCGCGCCTTCGATGGTTCGTCTCGCTCGTCCGCCATGCGTCCCGCGGGCGGCGGTCGCCCGCCCGCGCTCCGTGCTTCTCCGACCGCTTGCCGAAAGGACTGCGGAGAGCCTAGCAGCTAGCCCGGGGCCGGCGCCACGGCCGGCGACCAGCGGCCGGCCAGCGCGGTGGCGGCGACGGCGTCGTCGCCGGCGCCGAAGAGGAAGGCGGCGAGGAGGGTGTCGGCGCCGGCGCCGGCGAGGCTCGGATGGTCGAGGTCGAGGGCGAGGAGGTCGGCCCAGCGCCCGGGGGCGATCTCGCCGGCGGGGAGGCCGAGCGCGTCGGCGCCGCCGGCGGTGGCGGCGACGAGGAGCACCGGGGCGACCTCGCCGTCGTCGCCGGCGAGCGCGCCGCGCCGCTCGCCGGCCAGCCGCTGCCCGTACTCCAGCCAGCGCGCCTCCTCGACGAGCGAGATGCGGGCGTTCGAATCGCTGCCCAGGCAGAGCACGTCGCGGGCGGCGGGGACGGCGGCGAGCGGTGGGATGCCGTCGCCGAGGTTCGCCTCGGTCAGCGGGCAGACACAGACGTGCCCGCCGGCGGCGGCGAAGCGGGCGAGGTCCGCCGGCTCGCTATGGGTGCAGTGGACGGCGGTCGTCTCCGGTCCCGGATCGAGCGCCAGGAGGAGCTCGATCGGGCGCCGGCCGTGGGCGGCGACGCAGTCCTCGATCTCGCGGCGCTGCTCCTCGAGGTGGAGGTGGAAGGGGAGGCCGCGGCGGCGCGCCTCGCGGTGGAGGGCGGCGAGGTCGTCGAGCGGCACGGCGCGGATCGAGTGGGCGACGGCGGCGAGCGTCTGGGTGCCGTCGGGGGAGAGGCGGCCGGCGAGGCGGTCGAGCTGCCGCCAGTAGTCCGCCGGCGAGGCGCAGGCGAAGCGGCGCTGCGCGCCTTCGAGCGGCCGGCCGATGCCGCCGGTGGCGTAGTAGGCGTGGAGGAGGACGATGCGGATCGGCGCCTCCGCGGCGGCGGCGAGCACCACCTCGTCGAAGGCGAAGTCGGCGGTGCCGGGGTCGTCGTGGTGGAGGTAGTGGAACTCGCCGACGGCGGTGATCCCGGCGGCGCGCATCTCGCGGAAGGCGGCGAGCGACAGGTCGAAGAGCCGCCGGCGGTCGAGCGCGCCGACCAGCCCGTACATCTCCTCGCGCCACGACCAGAAGCTGCCGGCGCCGGCGGGGAAGGTCTCGCCGCGGCCGCGGAGCCCGCGCTGGAAGGCGTGCGAGTGGGCGTTCACGAGGCCGGGGAGGAGGGCGCGGCGGGGGAGGCGGAGGAGGTCGCGGCCGTCCGCCGAGCCGCCGTCGCCGCCGTCGCCCGACTCGCCCTCCCGCCGCACCGCCGCGATCCGCCCGTCGCCGCCGATCTCGACGACCACCCCCGGCTCGAACGCCCGGCCGGTCCAGGTCAGCTCCGCCGCGATCCGCACCCGGGCCGCCCCCACCGGCCGCTATCCGCGCGAGCGCTCGAGGAGCACCATGGTGAGGATCGCCAGCACCGCCGCCGTCTCCAGCTCCGGTGTCATCGCCGCCGCCGGCTCGGCGGAGACCGAGAAGGTCGCCTCGACGAGCGAGCGGCGCTTCGTCACCCGCAGCAGCGGGCTGCCGGTGCCGCTCTCGGCGACGACGTAGCGCGGGTGGAGCACGTACCCGGCGATCATGCCGACGATCGGGATCTCGCCGAGCAGCGCGTCGAGCAGCTTGACCGCCGGGTTCTCCTCCTCGATCTCGAGCACCTGGCGGCCGCTGGCGTCGGCCACGTCGTAGCGGGCGCGCCACAGCGACTTGATGCCGGCACGCTTCACCGAGCCGATCGGGCGGCCGGCGGCGTCGGTGAAGGCGTAGCTGGCCGAGAAGTCGAGCACCCGGTCGGCGGCGATGCCGTAGACGGGCTCGCCCTTCGAGGCGTCGCGGTAGACGGCGATGCGCTCCTTGAGCTTGAACAGCTTCTGGTGGACGTAGAGGAGCTCGGCGCCGTCGGCGTCGCGCACGCTGACCTGCGGCGCCAGCGCGAGGATCTTGAAGCGGAGGGTGAGCGGGAAGCGCATGCGCGGAGGCTAGCAGCTAGCCGATGCCGTCGTCGCCGCGCCGGCAGAAGGTCTCGATCAACGCCGCGAGGTGCCCGCGCGCGGCCGCCAGCTCCGCCGCCGGCACGAACTCGTTCGGCTGGTGGGCGACCTCGATCGAGCCGGGGCCGAAGATGACGCAGTCGAGCCCCAGCTCCTGGAGGTGGCCGGCGTCGGTGGAGTAGGCGACGGTGCGCGGCGCCGGCTGGCCGAGGGCGGCGAGGAGGTGGCGGTGGAGCGGCGCGTCGGCCGGGGTGCTCATCGGCGGGCTGTCGGAGATCGTCTCGAAGTCGAGCTCGGCGGCGGGGCCTCCCGGGAGCGCCGCGGCGGCGGTGGCCCGCACCCGCTCGGCGAGCGCCGCGGGGTCGACCCCCGGCAGCGTGCGCATCCCGACCTCCACCACGCAGCGCTCGGCGACCACGTTGATCGCCGTGCCGCCGGCGACGGTGCCCACGTTGAGCGCCAGGAACGGCACCTCCGGGAACTCGGCGCCGCTCGCCACCGTCTCCCGCTCCAGCTCCCGCCGCAGCTCCGACAACGCCGCCACCGCCCGCCCGGCCGCCTCGGTGGCGCTGATGCCGAGATGGGGATAGCCGGAGTGCGCCGACCGGCCGCGGAAGGTCAGGCGCAGCTTCAGGTGCCCCTTGTGGGCGCGGACGGCGGCGAGCGAGGTCGGCTCGCCGATCACCGCCGCCCGCGGCAGCGGACCGATCGCCGGCGCCAGCTCGTCCCAGCGCTCGACGAGCATGCGGGCGCCGAGCGAGCCGACCTCCTCGTCGAAGGTGAAGGCGAGCACCAGCGGCGCCTGGAGGGCGTCGGGATCGGCCTCGCGGGCGAGATTGGCGGCGACGGCGAGAAACCCCTTCATGTCGGCGGCGCCGCGCGCGTGGAGGCGCCCGTCTCGCTCGGCGAGGGCGAACGGAGCGCTGTGCCAGCCGTCGACCGGCCCGGCGGGGACGACGTCGAGGTGCCCGGAGAGGACGAGCCCGCGGCGGGTGGCGGCGTCGGCCTCCGGGCCGATGCGGACGACGAGGTTCTCCTTGGCGCCGTCCTCGACGCCCTGCCGGGCGACGACGACGCCGGGGCGGTCGAGGAGGTCGCAGAGGAAGTCGACGAGCTGGCGGGTGGGGCGGGAGGAGGTGGTGTCGAAGGCGACCAGGCGGGCGAGGAGGGCGGGATCGGAGAGGCGCGGCGGGGCGGGCGCGGCGGGCATGCGGGCAAGCGTAGCGGAGCGGCCGCCGGTGGGGCGACAGCCACGCTCTCCCGCCAGCCTGCCGCTCGCGATGGGGTCAGGGTCTGCCGCGTGCGAGCAACGAGACGAGCTCGCTCGCCTCGACCGGCTTGACGACATGATGGTCGAAACCCGCTTCGCCGGAGCGGCGACGATCCTCCTCCTGCCCCCAGCCGGTCAGGGCCACGATCATGGTGTCGCTGGACCACGCTTGCCGCCGCATTCGTCGGCAGACTTCGTAACCGTTCATGGTCGGCAGCCCGATGTCGAGCAGGACGACTTCGGGCCGGAGCTCTTCGGCGAGCGCGAGGGCCGCCGGGCCGTCGAAGACAGTCCGGACGTCGTGCCCCATGAGGGAGAGCATCATGCCCAGGGTCTCGGCGGCATCGCGGTTGTCGTCGACGACGAGGATCCGCCTGCCCGGCCCCTCGGGCGGGGCAGGCTCTGCCTTTCGTTCGGCCTCGTCGCGATCGTGGTGGGGCGGGATCGGCAACCTGACGGCGAACTCGCTCCCGCGGCCGGTTCCCTCGCTCGCCGCCTCGACGGTGCCGCCGTGCATCTCCACGAGCCGTCGCACCAGCGTCAGGCCGATGCCGAGGCCGCCCTGTGCATGCGGGATGTCGCGATCCACCTGCGAGAACATCTCGAAGATGCGCGGCAGGGCATCGGCGGGAATGCCGATCCCGTTGTCCCGGACGCGGACGACCGCATTCGCCCCCTCGACCTCCGCCGTGAGGGCGATCCGCCCGCCGGGCTCGCTGTACTTCGCTGCGTTGTTGAGCAGGTTCGAGAACACCTGGGCGAGTCGCACCGGATCGGCGTCGAGGTAGATCGGGCGTGCCGGCAGCGTGACGGAGAGCGTGTGGCCGGGCTGTTCGACGAACGGACGGCTCGTCTCGATCGCGTTGTGGACCACGTCGGCCAGCGGCACCAGCTCCGTGCGCAGCTCGAGCCGGTTCCGCGTGATCCGGGAGACGTCGAGGAGATCGTCGACGAGCCGCACCAGTTGTGTGACCTGCCGCTCCATCATCGCCCGTGCGTCGACCAGCGCCGGTGTTTCCGGGCCCGCTAGCCGCAGCACCTGCAGGCCGTTGCGGATCGGCGCCAAGGGGTTCCTCAGCTCGTGAGCCAGCGTGGCGAGGAACTCGTCCTTGCGCCGGTCCGCTTGTCGCAGCTCCTCGTAGAGCTCGGCGTTCTCGATCGCGATCGCTGCCCGGTGGGCGAGCTCCTGCGCCACCGACAGGTCCGCCTCGTCGTAGGTGTGACCGGACTCGGCGGCGATGAAGGTCAAGACGCCGCGAGCCGTGCCGCGGACGATCAGCGGCACGCCGATGTAAGACCGCAGGCCGAGCCGGCCCAGGACCCGGAGCGCCTCCCGGTCCTGAACCGCATGGGCCAGCATCGCGTCGCTGATCTCCCCGACGAGCTCGGGAACCCCCGTGCGCAGGATGTGCCAGACGCCCGTCGGCGCATCGGGGGCGGGCGGAAACCTCCTGTGAAAGTCGTGTGCGAGCTGCACCTTCGCCGCGTCCACGTGCGCCACGGCGACCCGCCGCAGCGTGCCGTTGGGCTCGAGGACGTCGACCGCGGCCCAGTCGGCGAAGTGCGGCACGGCGAGCGCTGCGAGCTTCTGCAACGTGCTGTCGAAGTCCACCAGCCCGGCCAGCGTCGCGCCCGCGGCGGCGAGGAAGCGGGCGGTCTGCTCGGAACGCTTGCGCTGCGTGACATCGAGGCCGATGCCGATCATGCGCAGCGGCGTCCCGTCCTCGCCGGCGAACACCTTGCCGGAGCCGGCGATCCAGTGGACGCTCCCGTCCGGCCATACGTTGCGGAATTCGACGTAGAACTCCGAGCGGTCCGCGAGGGCCTGCCGGATCGCGGCCTCGACCGCCCCGCGGTCCTGGGGGTGGACGAGCTGCAGGAAATGGTCGAAGGTGCCGCCGAAGGTGCCGGGCGCCAGGCCGTGCAGCGGCTCGAGGCTGTCCGACCACTGGAGCTCGCCGGTACGGACGTTCCAGTCCCAGACCCCCATTCGGCCGGCTTCGAGCGCCAGCCGCAGCCGCTCTTCGCTCGTCGCCAGCGCCTCGCGGGCCTGCCGCAGCTCGGTGATATCGGTGTTCGTCCCGAACCAGTGCAGGATGTGACCGTCCTCGTCGCGCAGCGGATTGACGCGGGTGAGGAAAGGCCGCAAGGCGCCGTCGGCGCCGCGCAGCGGGAACACCATGTCGAAGGGTTCGCCGGTCGCCAGGGAGTGTCGCCAGCGCTCGAGCACTGCCGGCAGCACGGCCGGATCGTGCACCTTTTGCCAGCCCCAGCCCTCCATCTCCTCCGGCGTGCTGCCGGTGTATTCGTACCAGCGGCGGTTGTACCAGAAGATGTTGCCGTCCGGCGCCGCCATCCACGCCAGCTGGGGGATGGTGTCGGCCAGCAGCCGGAGCTTCTCCTCGCTCTCGCGCAGCGCGGCCTCGGCCCGGCGGCGCGCGGTCACGTCGTCGTGGACCAGCACGACCTCGCGGACCGCACCCGCCGCGTCCTTGAGTGGATACGCGACGGCGGCGACCCAGCGCACGGGATCCCGGTGGCGGGTCTGGTCGGGGATGGTCTCGTTGGGGTCGTAGCGAATGGCCGGAATCGAGGTCGGTTCGCCCGCGAAGGCACGGTGGATCAGCGGCAGCACGCCGCGCTCCTCGAGCTGCCGGTCGGTGAGGATGTCGTAGCCCTCGATCTGGTCGAGCGTGACGCCCCACAGATCCTCCCAGGCGCGGTTGACCCGCACCGTGCGGCCGTCCGGCGCGAACACTTGGACGCTGAAAGGAGCCTGCTCCATCAAGCCGCGGAAGCGGGCCTCGCTGTCGCGCAGCGACTGCTCGAGCTGCTTGCGCTCGCTGATGTCCTGCACGACGCCGTACATTCCCGCCACCTGGCCGGAGTCACCGTAGACCGCCCGCCCCAGCGCGCCGACCCACAGCAGCGTGCCGTCGGGCCGGCTCACCCGGTACTCGACGTCGTAATGCACCCGCTCGGCGATCACCCGCTCGACCTCCTTGCGGGCGCGTTCGCGATCCTCCGGATGCAGCAGCTCCTGCATCGCCGTCCAGGTCATGTGAGGCCCGGGCGGGATACCGAAGATCTCCGCGGCGCGCTCGGAGAAGGTCACCACGTCGCTGGCGGCGTCCCAGCTCCAGTCGCCGAGGTCCGCGGCGCTGAGGGCGAGGTTCAGCCGTTCGGCGCTCGCCTGCGTGCGCTGATACAGCCGTGCGTTGTCGATCGCGACCGCGGTCTGGCCTGCGACGCCCGTCAGCAGCCGCTCGTGGCGAGCCGTGAAGACTCCGGCTTCGGCATGGCCGAAGAACAGCCCGCCGAGCACCTCTCCGGAACGGGAGACGACGGGCACCGCGAGATAGCTCCGCACCGGCAGGTGCCCCTCCGGCATCCCGTGGTAGGGGGCGTTCTTGCCGTAGCGCGGATCGCGGGTGATGTCCGGCGACCGCACGACGCTCTCGCCGCGGAAGGTCGGGCCGAACACCGCGGTGTTGCGCGGCATCGGAAACCTGGCGAACGCCTCGGGGGGGACGCCCGAGAGGGTGTACAGCGTGTAGGACTCGCCCGCTTCGTTCACGACATTGTAGAAGAAGGCGCCGAACTGTGCGCCGCAGAGGTGGGTGCCCTCGTCGGTGGCCACCTGCACCAGCCGATGCAGGTCGACCTGCTGCGCCAACAGGCTGCCCACGCGGACGAGCGCTTCGGCGTTGAGGGTCTGCTCGCGGAGCTGGTCCTCGGCGCGCCGGCGCTCCAGGAACTGGCCCAAGCCCCCGGCGACCGAGCTCACCAACTCGAGCAGGTCCGGCTCCGGCTGCTCGATCCGCTCGCTGAAGAACTCGATCACGCCGAGGAACCGCTCGCCGACGAAGATCGGGCAGCCGAAGGCGCTGCGCAGACCCGCGGCGATCGCGGCCGCGGCGCGCGGGAAGTTGGAGTCCGCGGTGACGTCGACGATCCAAGCTGGAGCGCGGTCCGCCCACACGCGGCCGGGGAGCCCCTCACCCTTGCCGAAGGTGCGGCTGCAGCTCGTCCGCACGAGCTCCGTCGCCGGCGCGTCCGCGCGTTGCCACGTGCTGCGGCAGACCAGCGCGCTGGCCTCCTCGTCCACCGTCCACAGCACGCCGATGTCCCAAACCATGTTCGCGCCCACGGCGGCGAGAGCACCGGCCGCGCCCTCCTCCGCGGTCGCCGCCTCGGCGAGGGCCTGGGTCACCGCAAGCCGGACGTTGCGCAGGCGCTCGACACGGCGGCGCGCGGTGATGTCGCGAAAGACGAGGACGCTGCCGCTGACCTCGCCCGCCGAGTCCCGAATCGGCGAGGCACTGTCGTCGATGGGGCGCTCGGTGCCGTCTCGGGAGATCAGCAGGGTGTGGTTCGCCAGGCCGACGATCACCCCCTCGGTCAGCGCGCGCAACGCCGGGTTCTCCACCGGCCGGCGCGTCTCCTCGTTGACGATACGGAACACCTCGTCGAGAGGCCGCCCCGCAGCCTCCTCCGTCTTCCAGCCCACCGCGGCCTCGGCAATCGGATTGAGGAACTCGACGCGTCCCTCGCGGTCGGTGCTGATCACCGCGTCGCCGATGCTCGCCAGGGTCACCTGCAGCCGCTCGCGCTCCTCGGCGAGCAGCTCGGCAGTCCGCTCGGCGGCCCGGCGGGCCGCCGCCTCCTCCGCCAGTTGCCGCGCCGCCTCTTCGGCCTCTTTGCGGGCCGTCAGGTCGCGGGTGACCTTCGAGAACCCCCGCAGTCGCCCCTCCGCGTCGCGCAGCGCGGTGATGACGACGTTGGCCCAAAACCGCGAGCCGTCCTTGCGGATGCGCCAGCCCTCGTCCTCGAACCGGCCCTCGGCGGAGGCCACGCGTAGCTCGTGCTCCGGCCAGCCGCGGTCGACGACTTCCTGCGGGTAGAAGGTGGAGAAGTGGCGGCCGACGATGTCCTCGGCCGAATAGCCCTTGAGCCGTTCGGCGCCGGTGTTCCAGCTCACCACCCGACCCTCCGGGTCGAGCATGAAAATGGCGTAGTCGTGCGTGCCCTGCACCAGCATGCGCAGCTGCTCGGCTTCGCGGACGGCCCTTTGAGCCTCCGCGAAGAGGGCGGCGAAGCCGCGCACCTTGGCCCGCAGGGCGAGCGGCATCAAGGGCTTCTCCAAGAAGTCCACCGCGCCCAGCGAGTAACCTGCTTCGAGCATCTCTCGATCGAGGCCCGCGCCGGCGAGAAGGAGAATCGGCGTCGATTGCGACGCGGAACGGATGCGTCGGGCGGTCTTCAGCGCGCCGAGACCCGGTAGCTCGAGGTCGAGGAGGACGGCCGCGAAGGGCTGCCGCGCGACCCGGTCGAGCGCCTCCTCTGCGGTGCCCGCCTCGGCGAGCTCCAGGTCCGGGCCGTCGAGCATCGACCGCAGCGCGAGCCGACTCGCGGGTGTGGCGTCCACCAGCAAGATGCGGGCGCGCTCGGTGGACGGCTCAGCCATGGATTCGGGAGGGTTCCGATCGCGATTCGGGCCGAGCCCGGGGCACGCTACCGATTAGCATGCGGCGTACCACCCTTCGCGCCATCCCACAGCCCGGACGTTGCCGTCCAGAGCTTGCCAGGCCGCCAAAGGCTCGCCTCCGCGCCGGGTGAGATGGATGGCGGCTCGCGGGCGCACCGGATGCCGAGTGAACGACGCGGCGCCGCCCGCTACCGCCCCACCAGCCGCGGATACGCGACGAGCGTCAGGAACGGCACGAACTCCTCCGCCAGCACCAGCTCGTCGAGGATCTCCGCCGCCGCCGCCAGGTGGCGCTCGCCCCTCCCGCCCAGGCTCCGCAGCTCCTCCTCGCGGATCGTGCCGTAGAGCGCCTCGTCGACCACCCGGCCATCCGCCAGCCGCGCCCCGTGGTGGCGCCACTGCCAGAGCTGGGCGCGGGAGATCTCGGCGGTGGCGGTGTCCTCCATCAGGTTGGCGATGGCGGCGGCGCCGGTGCCGGCGAGCCAGGCGTCGAGGTACTGGAGGGCGACGGAGACGTTCTGGCGCACGCCGGCCTCGGTGATCTCGCCGCCGGGGACGCGGAGGTCGAGGAGCTCGGCGGCGGTGACGCGGACGTCGTCGCGGCGGCGGGCGATCTGGTTCGGCATGTCGCCGAGATGGCGGTCGAACACCTCCATCGCCACCGGCACGAGGTCGGGATGGGCCACCCAGGTGCCGTCGAAGCCCTGCGCCGCCTCGCGCTCCTTGTCCTCGCGCACCTTGGCGATCGCCCTCTCCGTGACCTCCGGCTCGCGGCGGTTGGGGATGAAGGCCGCCATGCCGCCGATCGCGTGGGCGCCGCGGCGGTGGCAGATCTCGACCAGCCGCTCGGTGTAGGCGTGCATGAAGGGCACGGTCATCGTCACCTGGCCGCGGTCGGGCAGCACCGCCCACTCGTGCCAGCGGAGGTTCTTGATCAGGCTGAAGATGTAGTCCCAGCGGCCGGCGTTGAAGCCCGCCGAGCGCTCGCGCAGCTCGTAGAGGATCTCCTCCATCTCGAAGGCGGCGAGGATGGTCTCGATCAGCACGGTGGCGCGGACGGCGCCGGCGCGGAGGCCGAGGTTGCGCTCGGCGCGGGCGAAGACCTGGTTCCACAGCGCCGCCTCGCGGTGGCTCTCGAGCTTCGGGAGGTAGAAGTACGGCCCGCTGCCGCGGGAGACGAGCTCGGCCGCGTTGTGGAAGAAGTAGAGCCCGAAGTCGAAGAGCGAGGCCGACATCGGCCGCTCGCCGACGAAGACGTGCCGCTCGTCGAGGTGCCAGCCGCGCGGGCGGACGAGGAGGGTGGCGACCTGCCGGTTCAGCGCGTACTGCTTCTCGCCGCTCCGCAGCTCGATCTCCCGCCGCACGGCGTCCTTGAGGTTCACCTGCCCGGCGACGCAGCTCTCCCAGGTCGGCGCGTTGGCGTCCTCGAAATCGGCCATGTAGACGCGGGCGCCGGAGTTCAGGCCGTTGATCACCATCTTGCGGTCGACCGGGCCGGTGATCTCCACCCGCCGGTCGAGGAGGTCGGGCGGCGGCGCCGGCACCCGCCAGTCGCCCTCGCGCGCCTCGACCATGCCCTCGGGGAAGCCGGGCAGGGCGCCGAGCGCGAAGTCGGCGAGGCGCTCCTCGCGCACGGTGAGGAGGCCGCGGCGCGCCTGGTCGAAGTGGTGGTGGAGGTCTTCGAGGAAGTCGAGCGCCTCGGCGGTGAGCACCTCGTCGAAGCGCTCGCCGCTGCCGCCCTCGACCCGGATCTTCCTCTCCACGATGGTCGCCATCCCGTCCTCCCTTCCGCGTTGGTCCGCGGCGGCCGCCGGCCGCCCGCTCCCGTCTCCCTGCCGCGCTGTCTCCCTACCGCGATCCCGACCCGATCGGCTCCATCGCCAGCGCCTCGACCTCGGCCTCTGTCGGCGGGTGGAACTGCTCCTCCTCGGTCGAGCCGCCGAGCGCCGTCGTCGAGGCGGCGCCGCCGGCGACCACCTGCGCCACGTCGTCGAAGTAGCCGGCGCCGACGAAGCTCTGGTGCTTGACCGCCCGGTAGCCGGCCTCCGCCTCGAGCTCGAATTCGCGCTCCTGGAGCCGCGCGTAGGCCGCCATGTCCTCCTTCGCGTAGCCCCGGGCGAGCTCGAAGATCGACAGGTTCAGCGCATGGAAGCCGGCCAGCGTCACGAACTGGAACTTGTAGCCCATCGCGGCGAGCTCGCGCTGGAAGCCGGCGATCGTCTCGGCGTCGAGGTGGCGGCGCCAGTTGAAGGACGGCGAGCAGTTGTAGGCGAGGAGCTTGCCGGGGTGCTCGGCGAGCACCGCCTCGGCGAAGCGGCGCGCCTCGTCGAGGTCGGGGCGGGAGGTCTCGCACCACAGGAGGTCGGCGAGCGGCGCGTAGGCCAGCGCCCGCCGGATCGCCGCGTCGAGGCCGCCCCGCACCTGGAAGAAGCCCTCGCGGGTGCGCTCGCCGGTGAGGAGCTCGCGGTCGCGCTCGTCGACGTCCGAGGTCAGCAGGCTCGCCGAATTGGCGTCGGTCCTGGCGACGACGAGCGTCGGCACGCCGCAGACGTCGGCCGCCAGCCGCGCCGCCGCCAGCTTCTCCTCGAACTCGCGGGTCGGCACCAGCACCTTGCCGCCCATGTGGCCGCACTTCTTGGCGGAGGAGAGCTGGTCCTCGAAGTGGACGGCGGCGGCGCCGGCCTCGATCATCGACTTCATCAGCTCGAAGGCGTTGAGGTTGCCGCCGAAGCCGGCCTCGGCGTCGGCGACGATCGGCGCCAGCCAGTCGGCCTCGTCGCGGCCGGCGGCGTGGTCGACCTGGTCGGCGCGCAGGAGTGCGTGGTTGATCCGCCGCACCAGGTTCGGCACGCTGTCGGACGGGTAGAGGCTCTGGTCGGGGTAGGTCTCGCCGGCGAGGTTCATGTCGCCCGCCACCTGCCAGCCGGAGACGTAGATCGCCGGCAGGCCGGCGGCGACCATCTGCACCGCCTGGTTGCCGGTCAGCGCTCCCAGGGCGTGGACGTACTCCTCCTCGTGGAGCAGGCGCCACAGCTTCTCGGCGCCGCGGCGTGCGAGCGTGTGCTCCACCTGCACGGTGCCGGCGAGCCGCGCCACGTCGGCCGCCGCGTAGGGCCGCTCGACGCCCTGCCAGCGGCCCGCGTCCTGCCAGCTCCGCTCGATCTCCTCCGCCGTTCTCGCTGCCATCGCTCCTCCGCGCGTCGTCGGTGGGGGGCGGCCGGCGGGCGCCTCTCGGCCGCCCTGGCTGCTCCTCGCGCCGCCCCGGTTGCGGCGGTGGGGGACTGCAAGAGGTCTGCCGGGAACGGCGCCGGCGGCACGAGCCCTCACCCGGCGGACGGCGCGGCCGTTTGCTCGTCCGCCGCGGCCTCCGGCCTCTCCTCGCCGGGAGCCTCCTCGCCGTCGAGAAAGGCGAAGGCGCGGTCGACCTCCTGGTGCCCGCCGACCAGCACCAGCACGTCGCCGCCCTGGAGCGCCACCTGGGGCGACGGGTTGGGCACCGAGCGCTCGCCGCGCACCACGGCGATCACGCTCGCCCCGGTGCGGCGGCGGAGGTCGAGGTCGGCGAGCGTGCGGCCGGCGGCGCGGCTCCCGTCGCCGACCAGGTAGAGGTCCGTCGCCCCCTGGCCGAGCGCCTCGATCGCCGCGGCGGAGGCCCGCGGCGACGGCGCCGCCACCCGCAGCATCCGGTAGGTCTCGTCGCGCAGGAGCCGGGTCTGAGTGCGGATGACGTTGCGCGGCACCCGGTAGCGCTCGAGCACGCGGGTGAAGATCTCGATCGCCGCCTCGAACTCCTCGGCGACGATGTCGTCGGCGCCGGCCTGCCGCAGGTCGTCGACGTCGCGCAGCATGCGGGTGCGGACGATCACCTCGAGCTCCGGGTTGAGCTGGCGGGCGAGCCGCACGCTCCGCCGCACCCCGGCGAGGTCGGAGATGGCGAAGACGACGACGCGCGCGCGGCGGATGCCGGCGCCCTCCAGGATCTCCGGCCGCGAGGCGTCGCCGAAGAGGATCGGCACGCCGCGGCGGTGGGCGGCGCGGACGGTGGTGGGGTTGAGCTCGACGACGACGTAGGGGATGTGCGCGGCGGAGAGCACGCGGCACATCAGGCTGCCGTTGACCCCGAAGCCGACGACGACGACGTGCCCGGAGAGCTCCTCGCCGTCCTCGCCGGCCGCCTTCGCCGACTCGCCGCCGCGCCAGCGCGCCACCCGCTCGCCGAGCGCCGGCGCCCAGCGGACGAGGAGCGGATAGAGGAGGAGCGTCAGCACCGCGGTGACCAGCACCATCTGGTAGCCCGGCCCGGCGAGGAGCCCGTAGGAGCGGCCGACCTCCATCAGCACGAAGGAGAACTCCCCGATCTGCGCCGTCGCCACCCCGGCGACCACCGCGATCCGTGCCGGATAGCCGACCAGCGCCACCGCCGCCACCCCCGCCACCGCCTTGACCGCCACCAGCACCAGCGCCAGCCCGGCGAGCACCGGCAGCCGCTCGAACGCGAAGCCCAGGTCGACCAGCATCCCGATCGAGATGAAGAACAGGCTGGTGAAGACGTCGCGGAAGGGGACGATGTCGGCGACCACCTGGTGGCTGTACTCGGTCTCCGAGATGAGGAGGCCGGCGAGGAAGGCGCCGAGCGCGAACGAGAAGCCCAGGCTCTCGGTGAACACCGCCGCCGCCAGGCAGACGAAGAGCGCCGCCAGCACCAGGAGCTCGCGCGCCCGCACCCGGGCGAGCTGGTCGAGCACCCGCGGCATCAGGAAGCGCGCCGCGAAGGCGACCAGCCCCACCGCGGCGAGCGCGCCGACGAAGCGGATCGCGAGCTCCGCCGGCGAGGCGTCGGCGGCGCCGGCGACCACCGGCGTCAGCACGATCAGCGGCACGATCGTCAGATCCTGGAACAGCGACACCGCCATCCCCACCTTGACGTGCGGCGCCTGCGTCTCCCGCCGCTGCTCGTAGACCTTGAGCATCACCGTCGTCGAGGTCTGCGCCACCACGAAGCCGGCGAAGAGCGCCGTCCGCCAGTCGAGTCCGGCGGCGATCCCGAGCCCGAACACCGCCGCCCCGGTGATCGCGATCTGGAGCGGCCCGCCGAGCGCGAACACCCGCCCCAGCCCGCGCACCTCGGAGAACGACAGCTCGAGCCCGATGATGAACAGCAAGAGCACGACGCCGACCTCGGCGAACACCTCGACCTGCGCGACGTCCTCGATCAGCGCCAGCCCCGACGGGCCGATCAGCATCCCGGTGAGGATCAGGCCGACGACGACGGGGAGCCGCAGCCGCGCCGAGAGGAACACGACGAGGACGGCGGCGCCGAGCACGACGACGGCCTGCAGGAGAACGTCGGCGACCCCCATGGCGGGAGATCATACGGGCGGGGTCGGCCCGGCCGCCGCGCCGCCGCCGGCCGTGAGAGAATGGAGCGACCCGCCCCGCCTGGGCGGGACTTCACGTCCGACGAGCGAGCGGCCGTCGCCCGAGACCGGCGCCGCGCCGCCTTCGACCTCCGATCCGCGATCCGCGGCACCAACCGAGACCGAACGAGGAAGGGGAGAACCGATGGCCGACAGCGCTGTTGCCACCGCCACCGCAGCCGCCGAGGAGCGTGCCGCGCGCACGCTCGTCCGCTACGAGGTGCGCGAGGGCGTCGCCTACCTCACGCTGGACGATCCGCCGGCGAACACCTACACCTACGAGATGATGCGCCAGCTCGACGAGGCGATCCTCAAGGCGCGCTTCGACCACGACGTGCACGTCCTGGTGCTCCAGGGCGAGGGCCAGAAGTTCTTCTGCGCCGGCGCCAACATCGCCATGCTGCAGACCGCCGAGCCGCGCTTCAAGTACTTCTTCTGCCTGCACGCCAACGAGACGCTGAACCGGCTGGAGCAGACGCCGAAGCTGGTCATCGCGGCGCTCAACGGCCACTGCGTGGGAGGCGGGCTGGAGATCGCGATGGCGGCCGACCTGCGCATCGCGCGGAAGGACGCCGGGCGCGTCGGGCTGCCGGAGATCAACCTCGGCGTCCTCCCCGGCACCGGCGGCACGCAGCGGCTGGCGCGGCTGATCGGCAAGTCGCGGGCGATCGAGCTGATGGTCACCGGGCGGCTGATCTCGTTCGAGGAGGCCAAGGGCTACGGCATCGTCAACGAGGTGCTCGACGGCGCCGACTTCGCCGCCGCCATCCACGACTACGCGCGCCAGTTCTGCCCGCCGAACAAGGCGGCGAAGGCGGCCGGGCGGATCAAGCGCTCGGTGCAGTCGGGCGCCGAGGTGCCGTTCGAGAGCGGGCTGGCGATCGAGCGCGAGCTCCAGCAGCAGCTCTTCGAGAGCGCCGACGCCCGCGAGGGCCTCGACGCCTACGTCGAGAAGCGCAAGCCGGCCTTCTCCGGCCGCTGAGGCGGGCGAGGCGTCCTTGGCGGCTTCGCGACCTCCGCTGGTGCTGGCGGCGCCGGTGCGCACGCCGATCGGGCGCTTCGGCGGCGCGCTGGCGCCGCTCGGGGCGGCCGACCTCGGCACCGCCGCCGCCCGCGCCTGCCTGGAGCGCGCCGGGCTGGCGGCGGACGCCGTCGACCAGGTGATCCTCGGCCACGCGCGGCAGGCGGGCGGCGGCCCGAACACCGCCCGCCAGGTCGCCCACCGCGCCGGCGTGCCCGACGACCGCCCCGCCTTCACCGTCAACCAGGCCTGCGGCTCGGGGCTCCAGGCGGTGCTCTCGGCGGCCCGCGCCATCCTCCTCGGCGAGGCCGAGGTGGTGCTCGCCGGCGGCACCGAGAGCATGTCGAACACGCCGTACCTCCTGCCGCGGGCGCGCTGGGGCTACCGGACGGGGAACGCCGAGGTGGTCGACGGCATGTACCGCGACGGCTTCGACGACCCGCTCTCCGGGCTGGTGATGGGCGAGACGGCGGAGGAGCTGGCGGCGGAGAAGGGGATCGACCGCACCGCCGCCGACCTGTGGGCGCTGGGCAGCCAGGAACGCTGCGCGCGGGCGCGGCTCGAGCACCGCTTCGCCCCCGAGATCGCGCCGGTCGAGGTGCCGGGCCGGCGCGGCGAGACGACGCGGGTCGAGGTCGACGAGCACCCGCGCGACGGCGTCACCCTCGACGGGCTCGCCAGGCTGCCGACGGTCTTCCGCCAGGGCGGCACGGTGACGGCCGGCAACGCCTCGGGGATCACCGACGGCGCGGCGGCGGTGGTCGTCGCCGGCGAGGAGGCGGCCGCGCGGCTGGGGCTGCCGGTGGCGGCGCGGCTCCTCGACTGGGAGGTGGTCGGCGTCCCCCCGCGGATCATGGGCATCGGCCCGGTGCCGGCCACCCGGCGGCTCCTCGAGCGCCGCGGCCTGGCGCTCGACGACGTCGAGGAGGTCGAGCTCAACGAGGCCTTCGCCTCGCAGGTGCTGGCCTGCCTCGACGAGCTGCCGATCCATCCCGAGCGGGTCAACCCGGACGGCGGCGCCATCGCGCTGGGCCACCCGATCGGCTGCACCGGGGCGCGCCTGCTGGTGACGCTCCTCCACGGGATGGCGTGGCGCGGGCGGCGGCTGGGGGTGGCGACGCTCTGCGTCTCCGGCGGCATGGG
>DATABP010000029.1:0-4912 GCA_036259515.1 Thermoanaerobaculia bacterium
CCTCGTCGCCGCCCTGTGGTGGTGGTGGCAGCGCCGCGACGCCGCTCCCGCCGCCGCGCCCGGCGCCGACGCCCCCACCCTCGACCTCGCCGTCACCCTCTACTTCCCCGGCCCGGGCACCGCGCTCGCCGCCGAGACCCGCGAGCTGGCGGTGCCCGAGGACGCCGAGCGGCAGCTCGTCGCCCTGGCCCACGCCTTGCTCGCCGGCCCCGAGAGCCCGCGCCTCGCCGCGCCGCTGCCGCCCGGGGTCGAGGTGCGGTCGATCCACCTCGGCGACGAGGGGATCGCCTACGTCGACCTGGTGGCGCCGGAGGGGCAGGCGCCGCCGGCCGGGGGCAGCACGGAGGAGCTGTTGCGGGTCTACAGCCTGGTCAACACGCTGGCGCTCAACGTCTCGGCGGTCGAGGCGGTGGTGCTCTTGTGGAACGGCGAGCAGCGGGCGACCTGGAGCGGCCACCTCGACACCTCGCGGCCGCTCGCCGCCGACCCGTCGCTGGTGGCGCGGCGGCGGGGGAGCGGGTGAGCGGCGGCGCCGGCGGCCGGACGGCGCCGATCGGCGTCTTCGACTCCGGCGTCGGCGGATTGACCGTCGCCGCGGCGCTCCGCCGCCGGCTGCCGGACGAGTCGATCGTCTACCTCGGCGACACCGCGCGCCTGCCCTACGGCAGCAAGTCGCCGGAGACGGTGGGCCAGTACACCCGGAAGAACGTCGACTTCCTGCTCGCCGAGGGGGTCAAGGCGGTGGTCGTCGCCTGCAACACCGCCTCGGCGCTGGCGCTGCCGCTCCTCTCGCCGCCGGTGCCCACCTGGGGGGTGATCGGGCCCGGAGCGCGGCGGGCGGCGGCGGTCACCCGCGGCCGGGTGGGGGTGATCGCCACCGAGTCGACGATCCGCTCCGACGCCTACGCCCGGGCGCTCCGCGAGCTGGTGC
Source organism: Thermoanaerobaculia bacterium (assembly GCA_036259515.1). GTDB lineage: Bacteria > Acidobacteriota > Thermoanaerobaculia > Multivoradales > JBCCEF01 > DATABP01. The sequence continues at coordinate 932 of DATABP010000029.1, forward strand.
CGGGCCTCGTCGTCGAGAGCCGCGCCTGTCCGCTGTTCGTGCCGCTGGTCGAGGAGGGCTGGCACGACGACCCGGTGACCGAGGAGGTGGCGCGGCGGTACCTCGCGCCGCTGCTCTCCGCCGGCATCGACACCCTGGTGCTCGGCTGCACCCACTATCCGCTGCTCCGCGCGGTGCTGGCGCGGGTGGCGGGGGACGGCGTGGCGCTGGTCGACTCGGCGGAGACGGTGGCCGAGGAGGTCGCCGCCGGGCTCGCCGCGGCGGAGCTGTCGGCGCCCGCCGGCGCCGCGGCGGCGCACCGCCTCTTCCTCACCGACACCAGCGAGGGCTTCGCCCGCCTGGCGCGGCGCATCCTCGCCGACGACGGCCTCGCCGTCTCCTGGGTGGAGGTGGTCTGACCCTGTGCTATAGTCGATTTCGACGTCCAAGTCCCTGGTAACGTTGCACTTTGTCCCGCCGGGGAGGCGGAGAATCGAAGCCGTGGCCGAACAGTCGACAGCGGGCGCGAAGATCACCTCGGTGGAGATCTTCGGCTCCGTCTACCAGGTCCGCGGCCGGGAGGACGGCGAGTACCTCCAGGAGGTGGCGTCGCTGGTCGACCGCACGATGCGCGAGGTGGCGGCCAAGGTGACGACCGGCGACACCGGGAGGGTGGCCATCCTGGCCGCCCTCAACCTGGCGGACGAGCTGTTGCAGAGCCGCAAACGACAGGAAGGGGAACGGGTCGAGATCGAGGAGCGGGTCGCCGCGTTGACGGAGGAATTGAGCGCCGCGCTGGCCGGTTGAAGCCGGTGTCGCATTCCCCCGGGAGCGGGCAGCCCGTTGTCGCTAAGAGGTGTCGCAGCCGGGGTGCGGGAGACCGCATCCACCACGTTCTTCGGAATCGGATTTCCCTGCGGGGACCGTGATCGGGCTTCAAAGCGGTAGAGCCAACATTCATACCTCGGGAGCTCGCATCCCGACGGCCTGTGCAAGCCCTGCTTCGACAGGGAGTCTGATGGCCGCCGGGGAGAGCACCCACCTGGCGCCCCGGTTCTAACCAGCGTCACCCGACACGGCCTCGCGGGGATGCTTTCCTCCGCGACCCTCTCGCTCCCCCCGAGCCCCCTGTCCGGCGCGGCAGGGGGTGTTTCGTGTTCGAACAGGTCCTCGCGGTGGCGATCGTGGTCGCCGCGCTCGTCGTGGTCCTCGGCTGGTGGCTGCTGCTCCGCCGCTCGGGCCGCCGCATCGTCGCCCAGGCGCGCCGCCAGGCCGCCCGCGCGCTGGAGGAGGCCGACCAGTCGGCCGCCGCCCGCCAGCGCGAGGCGGAGATCCAGGCCAAGGAGAAGCTGCTCCAGGCGCGGAGCGAGTTCGAGCGCGCCTCGCGGGAGCGCCGCGGCGAGCTCGAGACCCTGGAGCGCCGCCTCACCCAGAAGGAGGACGCGCTCGACAAGCGCGGCGACGAGCTGGCCCGCCGCGAGCGCGACGCCACCCAGCTCGAGCGCGAGGTCGCCGCCCGCGAGAAGAGCGTCGAGCGCCGCGAGCGCGAGCTCGAGACGCTGGTCGCCGAGGAGCGCTCGAAGCTCGAGCACATCGCCGGGCTGACCGCGCAGCAGGCGAGGGACGAGCTCCTGCGGGTGATGGAGAACGACGCCCGCATGGAGGCCGCCCACCTCGTCAAGCGGCTGGAGGACGAGGCGCGCGAGACGGCGCACAAGAAGGCGCAGATGATCATCGGCCTGGCGGTGCAGCGCTCGGCCTCGGACTACGTCTCGGAGACCACCGTCTCGGTGGTGGTGCTGCCGAACGACGAGATGAAGGGTCGCATCATCGGCCGTGAGGGCCGGAACATCCGCGCCATCGAGGCGGCCACCGGCGTCGACCTGATCGTCGACGACACCCCGGAGGCGGTGATCCTCTCCGGCTTCGACCCCTTCCGCCGCGAGATCGCCCGGGTGTCCCTGGAGCGCCTGATCGTCGACGGCCGCATCCACCCGGCGCGCATCGAGGAGGTGGTCGAGCGCACCCGGGCGGAGTTCGAGCAGCAGATCCTCCAGGAGGGCGAGTCGGCGCTCCTGGAGCTCAACATCCCGGACATGCACCCCGAGCTGGTGCGCCTCCTCGGCCGCCTGCGCTTCCGCACCAGCTACGGCCAGAACGTGCTCCAGCACTCGAAGGAGGTCGCCTTCCTCGCCGGCGTGATGGCCGCCGAGCTCAAGGCCGACGTCCACGTCGCCCGCCGCGCCGGGCTGGTGCACGACATCGGCAAGGCTGTGGACCGTGAGATGGACGGCACCCACCTCGAGATCGGCATCGACCTCCTCCGCAAGCACGGCGAGAACGAGCGGGTGATCCACGCGATGGCCTGCCACCACGGGGACTACGAGCCGCAGACGGTGGAGGCGGTGCTGGTCACCGCCGCCGACGGCCTCTCCGCCGCCCGCCCCGGCGCCCGCCGCGAGATCCTGGAGACCTACGTCCGGCGGCTGGAGAAGCTCGAGGAGCTGGCCTCCGGCTTCAAGGGGGTCCAGAAGAGCTACGCCATCCAGGCCGGCCGCGAGGTGCGCATCATCGTCGACTCCGAGAAGATCAGCGACGAGCAGGCGGTGTGGCTGTCAAAGGACATCGCGCGCAAGGTCGAGGCGGAGATGACGTATCCGGGGCAGATCAAGGTGACGGTGATCCGGGAGACGCGGTCGATCGACTACGCGCGGTAGGGGCGGCGGACGAGGGGGCGTCCTCGAAGGCCGCGGCCCCAGCCGCTCCGATCGGCATCTTCTGCGTCGCGAGGCGTTCCGAGCCCCTCGGAACGGGACGAATTTCCGATCCGTTCCTTTCTGAGCGCCTCAGAACGCGCCGAACGCGAGAACCGAGGCGCCCGCAGCACCTCGGAACGCGTCGATCTCCGGCGACGGGGGCTTCCGAGCGCCCGAGAAGGAGGTCGAGAGGGCGAGAGGGGCGTTCGAAGGTCCTCCGAACGGCCTGTACCCCGGAGGACGCCGCGTTCCGAGGCGCTCACAGCGCGACGAATCGCGTGGGCGTCGCGTTCCGAGGCGCTCAGGGGCCGACGAATCGCGTGGGCCTCGCGTTCCGAGGCGCTCGGAAGGCGACGAATCGACGCGGGCAGATCCGCCGCCGCGGTCGGAGCGCGGCGAGAAAGACGGGCTAGGGCCTCCAGGTCAGGCCGATCCAGGCGTTGAGGTCGTCGGCGAAGGGGTCGTCGAAGACATAGGCGGCGCCCAGGGTCAGGTCGAGGGCGGGGAGGCGGACGAGGGGGACCGGACCGAGGCGGAGGCGGAGCTCGGCGCCGGCGAGCTCGAGGGCGCGCTCGCCGGGGAGGCCGCTGCCGACCTCGTAGCGGCCCCAGAAGAGGGGCAGCGGGAGGGCGTCGAGGTCGAGGTCGACGCGGAAGGCGGAGAGCTCGTCGCCGAGCTGCGTGCCGAGCGGCAGCGCGGGGACGAGGAGGCGGGCCGATTCGACGGTCTCCGGCAGCAGGCTCGAGGAGACGCCGCCGAGCTGGAAGAGGTGCCAGGCGGGCGCGTCGCCGCCGATGCGGCCGGCGGTCCAGCTCGCGCGGAGCGACGAGTCGCGGTAGCCGACGCCGAGGCCGAGCTCGCCGCGCAGGCGGTCCCAGCCGAGGTCGCCGGTCTCGGCGCTCTCCCCCCGCGCCGCGAGGTCGACGCCCCACGAGAGTACGCCGCGGCTCCAGCGCGGGCGCCAGTCGGCCTCGGCGAAGAGGCTGCGCTCGTCGAGCGTGCCGGCGAGGGCGTTCGGGCCGGCGGCGGCTTCGACGCGGCCGAGGTAGGCGCCGCCGGCGAGCCGCAGCGGCCCCGGCCGGGTTCGCCGCTCCCAGGCGGCCACCAGCTCGCCGCCCCGGCGGTCGACGTCGAGCGCGCGGCCGAGGCCCGGCGCCTCCTCCGGCTGGCGCGACGGGCGCTCCCGCGCGTCGAAGAGGTGGAGGGAGAGATCGAGGGGCAGGACGGCCGTCGGCCCGCGCCAGGC
>DATABP010000030.1:0-8322 GCA_036259515.1 Thermoanaerobaculia bacterium
CAGTGGTTACTTGGCAGGATTCACCGAGAGGACGAACAGTGCGTAAGTCGTTGATTCTGCTGGAGCCGACGAGCGGACTTGAACCGCTGACCTGCTGATTACGAATCAGCTGCTCTACCAACTGAGCTACGTCGGCCCGAGAGGCATCGGCACCTCGGAGAGGCCCCGGCGGCCTCGGGGAGGCGGAGTGTAGCGCAGGCTTCGGCGCCCTTCAAGCGTCGGCTCGACTTCAAGGCATCAAGCGTCGTATGCTCTGGTGATGCGGACGACGCTCACTCTCGACGACGACGTCGCGGCGGCGATCGAGCGGCTGCGGCGGCAGCGCGGTGGCTCTCACAAGGAGCTGGTCAACGAGGCGTTGCGGGCGGGGCTCGAGAGGCTGCAGGAGGACCGGCCTCCCAGGGCTCCTTTCGTTCAGGAGACGCTCTCGGTCGGCCGCCTCCGGTTGCAGAGCCTCGACGACATCGGCGAGGTGCTGGCGCTGGTCGAGGGGGAGGACCACCGCTGATCCTGGTCGACGCCAACCTGCTCCTCTATGCCGCTCTCCACGAGCTGCCCCAGCACGCCGAGGCGCGTCGCTGGCTGGAGGGCGTGCTGTCGGAGGGGCCCCCGGTGGCGCTGCCGTGGCATTCGCTGCTCGCCTTCGTGCGGATCAGCACCAATCCGCGCGTCTTCGAGCGGCCGCCGTCCCTCGCGGAGGCCTGGCGCATCGTGGAGAAGTGGCTGGCGGCGGAGCCGACGTGGGTTCCGTCCCCCACCGAGCGCCATGCCGAAATTCTTGCCAAGACGTTGCGTTTCGTCGATCGACCGAGCCTGGTGAGCGACGCCCACCTCGCCGCGTTGGCCATCGAGCACGGGCTGCAGCTCTGCAGCACCGATCGCGATTTCAGCCGTTTTCCGGGCCTTCGCTGGCAGGACCCGCTCGCCTCGCCCGCCGCCGACTGAGCGGCAGTCCCCCACCGCCCTACGCTAGACTCCCGGCCGGCAGCCGTCCCGCCCGCCCTCCCCCGGCGGCGCATTCGTTCCCTCTCTCCTCCAGGACCGCCGATGACCGTCACCGAGCCCGCGCCCGCCAGCCTCGACGCACCCGCCGCCGCCCCCTACCGCCTCTCCGGATGGGACCTTTCGGAGCTGCTCGACGACCCCAACCCGGAGCGGATCGCCGAGGAGCTGGCGGAGCTGGAGGCGGCGGTGGGGGCGTTCGAGGGGCGGCGGGGGATGCTCGCGGCGGGGATGGGGGTCGAGGCGTTCCGGCGGGTGCTCGAGGAGTACGAGGCGCTCCACGAGCGGATGGACCGGCTGGGCGGCTACGGCTCGCTGTGGTTCTCGGAGGACACGCAGTCGCGGGCGGCGCAGTCGTACCGCAACCGGCTGCAGCAGGCGATCACCGCGTCGTACAACCGCGTCCTCTTCTTCGAGCTGTGGTGGAAGGGGCTCGACGACGAGGAGGCGGCGGCGCTGCTGCCGCCCGGCGACGACGTGCGCGCGGCGGACTACCGGCACTTCCTCTCCGACCTCCGGCGGCTCAAGCCCTTCACGTTGGAGGAGCGCGCCGAGCAGATCATCAACGTCAAGGACGCGAACGGCATCGGGGCGGTGCTGACGCTCTACTCGATGCTGACCAACCGGCTGGAGTTCACGCTGGCGGTGGACGGCGAGGAGAAGAAGCTCACCCGCGACGGGCTGATGAGCTACGCGTTCTCGCCGCGGGCGGAGCTGCGCGAGGCGGCGTACCGCGAGCTCTACCGCGTCTACGAGGGCGAGGCGACGGTGCTCGGGCAGATCTACGCCAACCGGGTGCGCGACTGGCACAACGAGCTGGTCGACCTGCGCGGGTATCCCTCGGCGCTCTCGGCGCGCAACACCGCCAACGACATCCCCGACGAGGCGGTCGACGTGCTGCTCCGGGTGGTGGCCGACAACGCCGAGCTCTTCCGCCGCTACTTCCGCCTCAAGGCGCGCTGGCTGGGGATGGAGCGGCTGCGCCGCTACGACCTCTATGCGCCGCTCGCCGCCTCGGACCGCCAGGTGCCCTACGACGAGGCGGTGCGCTCGGTGCTCGCCACCTTCCGGCGCTTCCACCCCAGCTTCGCGGCGCAGGCGGAGCGGCTGTTCGCCGAGCGGCACGTCGACAGCGAGGTGCGGCGCGGCAAGCGCGGCGGCGCCTTCTGCTCCACCGTCGGCCCGCGCTGGACGCCCTGGGTGCTGGTCAACTACACCGGCCGGGTGCGCGACGTGGCGACGCTCGCCCACGAGCTCGGCCACGCCGTCCACTCGATGCTCGCCGAGGGGCACTCCGGGCTGGTGCAGCACCCGTCGCTGCCGCTCGCCGAGACCGCCTCCGTCTTCGCCGAGATGCTGATGACCGACCGCCTGCTCGGCGAGGAGTCCGACCCGCTGGCCCGCCGCGAGCTCCTCGTCGCCTCGGTCGACGACGTCTACGCCACGGTGCTGCGGCAGGCGTTCTTCGTCCGTTTCGAGGTCGACGCCCACCGCGCCATCCTCGAAGGGGCGTCGCTCGACGACCTCTCGCGCCTCTACATGGCGAACCTCGGCGAGCAGTTCGGCGACAGCGTGGAGGTGGCGCCCGAGCTCCAGCACGAGTGGCTGTCGATCCCGCACATCTTCCACACCCCGTTCTACTGCTACGCCTACAGCTTCGGGCAGCTCCTGGTGCTCGCCCTCTACCGCCGCTTCCAAGAGGAGGGCGAGGCGTTCAAGCCGGGGTACCTGGAGCTCCTCGCCCACGGCGGCTCGGCGCGGCCGCAGCAGGTGCTCGCCGAGGCCGGCATCGACATCACCGACGCCGCCTTCTGGCAGGGCGGCTTCGCGGTGGTCGCCGACCGCCTCGACGAGCTCGAGGCGACGCCGGCGAACGGCCTCGCCGCCTCGCCGTCGCCGGCCGGGGCCCCCGCCGCCGAGACGCCGTGATCGGCTTCCGCGTCGCCCTCTTCCTGGTCGCCACGCTGGTGCTGTGGTACCTCGGGAACTTCGGGCTGCGCGCCGCCTGGGCCGCCTTCGACCTCGCCCCGGTGAGCCCGACGGCGCGGCTCCTCAACCTGATCCTCCTGCCGGTCTCGGCGCTGGTCGCCTGGGCGATCCTGCGCAAGGTGCCCGAAGAGATGCCGCGGCGCGGGCGCGGCCCGGAGCCGCCGGCCGACCGCGGGCCGGAAGAGCGGTGAGCCTCGCCGGCCGGCAGTCGCTGGCGCTCGCGGTGGCGATCGCGGGCGGCGTCCTCGGCTTCCTCGCCAGCCTCGGGTTCTTCTTCGTCCCCCTCCTGCCGCCCTGGGCGCTGTGGTTGGCGCACCCGCTGGTGGTCGTCGCCGGCCTCGTCGCCGGCCGCTCGGCGGTCGAGCGCGGGCGCGAGGCCGACCGGGCCCGCTGGGAGGTGGCCGACGAGCCGCTCGCCACCGCCGCCGAGCGCGAGCACGCCCACAAGGAGGCGGAGCGCGAGCGCCGGATCGCCGGCACCGTCTTCCTCGCCGCGCCGGTCTTCCTCGGCTACTGGGGGCTGTACCAGTTCGGCGCCGGCGGGCCGGGGAGCTGGGCGCTGCCGGTCTCCGGGCTCCTCGGCTTCCTCGCCGGCTACGGGATCGAGAGCCGGCGCGGCGGGCCCGAGCGGCGGCACTGATCCGCGCCGGCGCCTCGCCGGAACCCGCGCCCGCCGCGGCACGTATGCGAGGATCGAAGGGCTCGGGCGCGCCGGCGGCGGCGCTCCCGCCGTGGCACATCGAGAGATCCGGAGGATCGAGACATGAGCGAGAAGAGATCCCGTGTCGGGCTGGGGGTGGCGCTGGTCGTCGGCTTCGTGGTGCTGGTCGGGCTGGCGCTCGGGCTCGCCTGGTGGATGCGCGGGGAGAAGGTGGCCGAAGCGACCATCCTGGAGATCGACTTCTCCCGGCCGATGGTCGAGTACGTGCCGCAGGACCCGCTCGCCGCCCTCTTCATGGAGGACCAGATGACGATCCGCCAGTTCGTCGAGACGCTGCACGCCGCGGCCGAGGACGAGCGGGTGGCGGCGCTGGTCGCCGAGGTCACCCCCGGCGGCAACCTCGGGATGGCGCAGATCGAGGAGATCCGCGACGCGATCGCCGTCTTCCGCGCCGCCGGCAAGCCGGCCGTCGCCTTCTCCGACAGCTACGGCGAGGTGCTGCCGGCCAACGGCGCCTACTACCTGGCGAGCGCGTTCGACGAGGTCTATGTCCAGCCCTCGGGCGACGTCGGGCTGACCGGCCTCCGCTTCGAGTCGCCGTTCGTCGCCGGCACCATCGAGAAGATCGGCGCCGAGGCCGAGTTCGCTCAGCGCTACGAGTACAAGAACGCGATGAACACCTACACCGAGACGGAGTTCACGCCGGCGCACGAGGAGGCGATGCAGGCGCTGGCCGACTCCGCCTTCGGCCACATGGTCGCCGAGATCGCCGAGGCGCGCGGGCTGACGCCGCAGGCGGTGCGGGCGGCGATCGACCGCGGGCCGTTCCTCGGCCAGCAGGGGGTCGAGGCCGGCTTCGTCGACGGGCTCCTCTACCGCGACCAGGTCTACGACCGGGTGCGGGCGCTGGCGGCGGGCGAGGTCGAGGTCGGCTCGCCGGTCGCCCCCGACGCCGCGACGGCGGAGGGCGAGGACGGCGAGGCCGAGGACGACCAGGACGACGACCTCCTCTACCTCCACAAGTACGCCGCCCGCGCCGAGGGCCCGTGGAGCGAGGGCGAGCGGACGATCGCCATCGTCTACGGCGTCGGCGCCGTGGTGCGCGGCGAGAGCAGCTACGACCCGTTCTCCGGCTCGACCTCGATGGGCGGAGACTCGGTGGCGCGCGCGATCCGCAACGCGGTCGACGACGACGACGTCGAGGCGATCGTGCTGCGCGTCGACAGCCCCGGCGGCTCCTACGTCGCCTCGGACACGGTGTGGCGCGAGGTCGAGCGCGCGCAGGCGGAGGGCAAGCCGGTGATCGCCAGCATGGGCAACCTGGCGGCCTCGGGCGGCTACTTCGTCTCGATGGGGGCGGACAAGATCGTCGCCCAGCCGACCACCATCACCGGCTCGATCGGCGTCCTCGGCGGCAAGTTCGTCACCCGCGAGACGTGGAACAAGCTCGGCATCACCTTCGACGCGGTGCAGACCTCCGAGCACGCCGAGATGTGGTCGGGCACCGAGCCCTTCGACCCCGACGAGTGGGAGAAGTTCAACCAGTGGCTCGACCGCGTCTACTCCGACTTCACCGGCAAGGTCGCCGAAGGCCGCGGCCTGCCCGTCGAGCGGGTGCGCGAGATCGCCAAGGGCCGGGTGTGGTCCGGGGTCGACGCCCTGCGCCTGGGGCTGGTCGACGAGCTCGGCGGCCTGCCGACGGCGGTCCGGCTGGCGCGCGAGGCGGCGGGCTTCGGCGAGGACGAGAGGGTGCGCCTCCAGACCTTCCCGCGCCCGCAGGAGCCGTTCGAGGCGCTGTTCGGCGAGGGGCCGGAGTCGAGCGAGGAGCGCGCCGCGGTGCTGGCGGCGGTGCGGGCGATGGAGGCGGTGCGGCCGGTGGTGGTCAACGCGCGGCGGGTGGGGCTCTTGGGCGGCGGACCGCAGGCGGGGGTGCTGGCGATGCCGGAGATCGTGGTCGGGCCCTGACCGGCTGCGGCTAGGGCGCCAGCCGCTCCAGCACCCACCCGCCCTCCGGCGTCCGGCGGTAGCGCAGACGGTCGTGGAGGCGGTTGGGGCGGCCCTGCCAGAACTCGACCTCGTCGGCGACCACGCGGTAGCCGCCCCAGCTCGCCGGCCGCGGCACGTCGCCGTCGGGGTGGGCGGTCTCGATCGCCGCCACCCGCGCCTCGAGCTCGGCGCGGGTGGCGATCGGGCGGCTCTGCGGCGACGCGGCGGCGGCGGCGCGGGAGCCCGGGGGACGGGTGACGAAGTAGGCTTCGCTGTCCTCGGGGCTCACCTTCTCCACCCGGCCGCACACCCGCACCTGGCGGTCGTGGGGGGACCAGTAGAAGACCAGCGCGGCGCGCGGGCGGGCGGCGAGCTCGGCGCCCTTGCGGCTCTCGTAGTGGGTGAAGAAGACCCAGCCGCGCTCGTCGAAGCCCTTGAGCAGCACCACCCGCGCCGACGGGTTCCCCTCGCCGTCGGCGGTGGCGACCACCATCGCGTTGACGTCCGGCAGCTCGGCGGCCAGAGCGTCGTCGAGCCAGCGGCGGAACTGCCGGTGGGGGTCGGCGGCGGCGTCCGCCTCGTCGAAGCCGCCGTAGACGTAGTCGCGCCGCAACCCGTGGACGTCGCCCAAGCCGTTCTCCTCCCCGGGCGATCCTAGTCGCCGCCGCGCCGCCGCCGCCACCGCCGCGCCGCGAGGTGCCCCAGGAGCCCGGCCGCGATCAGCGCCAGCCCGGCCCCCCACACCGCCGGGTCGACCCAGAAGGCGAGGAAGAGGCAGCCGGCGAGGCCGAGCGCCGGCACCGCCGGCGGCACCAGGCGCGCGCCGGGCGGCAGGCGGAGGGCGGCGAGGTTGGTCAGCGCGTAGTAGACGAGGACGGTGAAGGCGGAGAACGACCAGGTGGTCTCCACGCTGCCAGACAGCGCGAGGAGCGCCACCGCGGCGCCGACCACCCACACCGCCACCGCCGGCGTCTCGCGGGCGGCGTCGAGGCGGGCGACGGCGGCCGGCGCGTCGCCGCGGCGGCCCATCGCCAGGAGCACGCGCGACAGCCCGAGGAGCAGGTTGAGGAGGACGCCGATCATCGCCACCGTGGCGCCGGCGGCGAGCACCCACCAGCCGGTCCCGCCGGCGAAGCGCTCGGCGAGCACCCCGAGCGGCGCCGCCTCGCTCTCCACCGCCGCCGCGTAGCCCTCCGCCCCGGCGACGCCCACCGCCACCCAGGCCACCGCGGCGTAGATCGCCACCGTCGCCACCAGGCAGACGACGATCGCCCGCGGGATCGTCCGCCGCGGCTCGCGCACCTCCTCGCCCAGGGTGGCGATCCGCCCGTAGCCGGTGTAGGCGACGAAGGCGAGCGCGGTGGCGTAGAGCACGCCGGCGAGCGGACCGCGCCCGGCGCCGGGGGCGAAGAACGGGCGGTAGGCTCCGGCGCCCGAGGCGAGCGCCGCCGGGGCGCCGGCGACGACGAAGAAGGCGAGCGCGCCCAGCGCCAGGGTGACCACCACCGCGTTCGCCCGGTTCGAGCGCCGGATGCCGCCGGCGACGAGCGCGGTCACCGCCACCGCCGTCGCCACCGCCACCGGCGCCCGCCAGCGCCCGGCGCCGGCCACCCCGGCCACCTCCAGCGCGTGGAGCAGGTAGCCGGCGAAGCCGAGCGCCGCCGTCGCCGCCGAGGCGGTCTTGGCGCACAGGAACATCCAGCCGGCGGTGAAGCCGAGCGCCGGGGTCAGCTCGCGGTAGCCGTACTCGTAGGTGCCTCCGGACACCGGGTGGCGGGCGGCGAGCTGGGCCGAGGAGAGGCCGTTGGCGGCGGCGAGGAGGCCGGCGAGAGCCACCGCCAGCACCACCGCCGGCCCGGCGGCGCCGGCGGCCAGCGCCAGGCTGACGAAGATGCCGGTGCCGAGGATCGAGCCGAGGCCGAGGAGGACGGCGCCGGCGGTGCCGACCTCGCGGCGGAGGCCCGGCGCGCCGCCTGCGGGAGGGGCGGTCACCGGGACGGCGGGCGCACCCGGCGGCGCTCCGGCTCGCGGTGCCGGCGGTAGAGCATCGCCACCCGCCCGACGATGCCCAGCGCCTCGGCGGAGAGCCGCTCGGCGAGCTCGGCGGCGGTCGCCTCGCGCTCGTCGCGGTCGCCCACCAGGCGCACCTTGATCAGCTCGTGGGCGTCGAGCGCGCGGTCGGCCTCGGCGACCACCGCCTCGGTCAGCCCCTTGCCGCCGATCGACACCACCGGGTCGAGGCCGTGGGCGCGCGCCCGCAGCCAGCGCCGCTGCCTGCCGCTGAGGGGGCCGCCGCCGGGATCGTCGCGCTCGCGCATCGTGGGCGGAGTCTACAGACAGGGCCCATTGGCTTGCGATTTGCTCCCCTGGGAAGCGAAGGCCGGCCCGCGGCGGCCGGCGCGAACACGACGCACGACACGACGACGCACGAGAGGAACCACTCCAAGGAGGCACACCATGAAGCTCCTCAAGCTGCTCCTGGCGCTGATCGCGCCGCCGATCGCGGTGCTGCTCGAGCGCGGCCTCGGCGGCTCGCTGCTGCTCAACATCCTGCTCACCCTGCTGGCCTGGCTGCCGGGCGCCATCCACGCCCTGATCGTGGTCACCCAGCACGAGGAGCCGGTCCCGGCGGCGGCGCGCATCTGAGCCGGCGCCCCGCCTCGGCCGCCCGCCGGAGACAGCCG
>DATABP010000031.1:0-4674 GCA_036259515.1 Thermoanaerobaculia bacterium
GTCCTCGAAGGTGACCAGGGGGATGTTGAAGGCGTCGCAGAAGCGCACGAAGCGCGCGCCTTTGAGCGAGGCGTCGATGTCGAGCACCCCGGCGAGGTAGGCCGGCTGGTTCGCCACCACCCCGACGCTGCGGTTGCCGAAGCGGGCGCCCTTGAGCGAGGCGTCGATGTCGAGCACCCCGGCGAGCCAGGCCGGCTGGTTGGCGACCACGCCGACGCTCCGCCCGCCGAGCCGCGCGAAGCCGACGACCAGGTTCCTGGCGTACGCCGCGTGGACCTCGAAGAACCGCCCGTCGTCGACCACCCCCTCGATCAGCCGCTTGACGTCGTACGGCTTGTTGGGGTCGGCCGGCACCACCTCGTCGAGCCACGCCTCCTCGCGCTCCGGCGGGTCGTCGGTCGGCCCCGGCGGCGGGTCGTCGAGGTTGTTCGAGGGCAGGTAGGAGAGGAGCTCGCGGATGGCGGCCAGGCAGGCGGCGTCGTTCGGCCGCGTGAAGTGGGCGACGCCGCTCCTCGCCGCGTGCGTCGAGGCGCCGCCCAGCGCCTCCATCGTCACCTCCTCGTGGGTGACCGTGCGGATGACCTCCGGCCCGGTGACGAACATGTAGCTCGTCCCCTCGACCATGAAGATGAAGTCGGTGATCGCCGGCGAGTACACCGCGCCCCCGGCGCACGGCCCCATGATCGCGCTGATCTGCGGCACCACCCCCGAGGCGAGCGTGTTGCGGAGGAAGATCTCCGCGTACCCGCCGAGCGACGCCACCCCCTCCTGGATGCGCGCCCCGCCCGAGTCGTTGAGCCCGACGACCGGCGCCCCGTTCTCGACCGCGAGGTCCATCACCTTGCAGATCTTCCGCGCGTTGGTCTCGGACAGCGAGCCGCCGAAGACGGTGAAGTCCTGGGCGAAGAGGTAGACGAGCCGCCCGTCGACGGTGCCGTAGCCGCAGACGACGCCGTCGCCCGGCACGCGCTGGCGGTCCATCCCGAAGTCGGTGGAACGGTGGGTGACCAGCGCGTCGATCTCGACGAAGGAGCCGGGATCGAGCAGCAGCTCGACGCGCTCCCGGGCGGTCAGCTTGCCGGCGGCGTGCTGCTTCTCGATCCGCTCGGCGCCGCCCCCGGCGCGGGCGCGGGCAAGGCGGTCGTCGAGCTCGGCGAGGGCGGCGGGGCGAGGGTCGTCGGCCATGGCGGGGCGGAGATTACCGCAGGGACGGGAGGGCGCCGGAGGAAGGCGCGCCGGCGGACAGACCGGCAAAGAGGGCGGCGGGCGGGGCGGGGCCGGCAAGTCCCTGCCGGCGTGGTCAGGCGCCGGCGAACAGATCGACTAGAGGGAGCGAAAGTCCGGGGAGGAGGGGCGACTCCAGCCGCTCGCCGCGCTCGACCGCCAGCTCGAGGGCGCGGTCGAAGCCGTTGGCTCCCTGCCGATAAACCTTCACCGTCTCCAACTCCGGATCGACGACCCAGTACTCTGCGACACCGACGCGCTCGTAGAGGCGGCGCTTGAGCATCTCGTCGACGCGGCGCGTGCTTGCCGAGAGGACCTCCACGGCCAGATCGGGAGCACCCGCCAGGTGGCTCTCGGTCAGCAGCCCGGCCCGCTCCCGCGAGATGAAGACGAGATCCGGCTGCAGGACATCCACCTCCGTCAGCTTCACGTCGAATGGCGCGAAGAAGATCTCGCCGAGGCCGGCACGTCGTACCAGCGCGTTGAGTGCGAAAGCGAGCTCCCGCACCAGCCTCTGATGGCGGACGTTGGGTGCCGGCGACACGTAGTGCTCTCCGTCGATCAGCTCGTGACGCTTCCCGTCCGGCGGTATCGCCAGATAGTCCTCCCAGGTGAGCTTCGGCAGCGCGACGGACATGGCGTCAGGGTAGCACGGCGGCCCCTCAATCCATCTGCTTCCTCAGCACCGTCGGGATGTCGTAGTCGTCGACGTTCGACCAGTTCGGGCCGTAGCCGTGGGGGTCCTCGCCGCGGGCGTGGGCGATGACCTTGCGGTAGAAGGGGACGTGCTCGGGCTCGTCGTCGGCGGGCTTCGCGGCCGGGGCCGGCGCCGGGGCGGGGCGGAGCGGCTCGGGGGCCGGGCGCGGGGTCGGCGCGGCGGGCTCGGAGCGGCGGAAGGGGAACTCCTCGTCGTGGAGGGCCGGGGCCGGGGTCGGCGCCGCGGTGGCGGCCGCGCCGCCGCCGGCCGCCGCCGCCAGCGGGCGCAACATCACCGGGCGGATGGCGCTGCGCGGGGCGTCGAAGCCGGTGGCGATGACGGTCACCTTCATCGAGTCCTCGAGCGCCTCGTCGATCACCATGCCGGAGATGATGTTGGCGTCCTCGTCGACCGACTCCTGGATGATGCGCGCCGCCTCGGCGACCTCGTGGAGGGTCATGTCGAGGCCGCCCGAGATGTTGATCAGCACGCCCTTGGCGCCCTGGATCGAGGTCTCTTCGAGGAGCGGCGAGGAGATGGCGCGCTGGGCCGCCTCGAGCGCCCGGCTCTCGCCCTTGGCGATGCCGGTGCCCATCAGGGCCATGCCCATGCCGGTCATCACCGTGCGCACGTCGGCGAAGTCGACGTTGACCTCGCCGGGGATGGTGATCAGGTCGCTGATCCCCTGCACCGCCTGGCGCAGCACGTCGTCGGCGATGCGGAAGGCCTCGGACAGCGGCGTGCCGCGCTCGACGAAGGAGAGCAGGCGCTCGTTGGGGATGGTGATCAGGGTGTCGACCGAGCCGCGCAGCTCCTCGACCGCCTGCTCGGCGTGCCTCATCCGCCGCCGGCCCTCGAAGGAGAAGGGCTTGGTGACCACCGCCACGGTCAGCGCGCCGATCTCCGCCGCCAGCGAGGCGATGATCGGCGCCGCGCCGCCGCCGGTGCCGCCGCCCAGGCCGGCGGTGAGGAAGATCATGTCGGCGCCGTCGAGCACCTGGAGGATCTTGTCGGTGTCCTCGAGCGCCGACTTCCGGCCCACCTCGGGGTCGGCGCCGGCGCCCAAGCCCTTGGTCAGCACCGAGCCGAGCTGGAGCCTCTTCTCCGCCCGGCACTTGCGGAGCGCCTGGGCGTCGGTGTTGGCGGCGATGAACTCGATGCCGCGCAGGTTGGCGTCGATCATCCGGTTGACGGCGTTGCCGCCGCCGCCGCCGATGCCGATCACCTTGATCTTCGCCGGGAAGACGTCCGTGCCCTCGTCGAGGGTGAGGATCGTCGGCCCTTCTTCGGCGGTCGTCTCGTCGTGCTCGTCGAACAGGATCATGGTCGCGCGACCCCCTTGCGTCGAAATCGTTTCGGCTCAGAGCCCTTACAGCAGGTCCTGGAACATTCCCTTGAGGCTGCCCACCATCGAGCGCATCGAGAAGCCCGCCCGGCGCCGCCCGCGGCCCTCGACCTGCTCGACGTTGCGGCCGTAGAGCAGGAGGCCCGAGGCCGCCGCCCACGCCGGCGAGCTGATCACGTCGACCAGCCCGCCCAGGCCCTGGGGCACGCCGTAGCGCACCCCCGCGTCGAAGATCTGCTCGGCCATCTCGAGCAGGCCGTCGAGCTGCGCGCCGCCGCCGGTGAGCACCACCCCGCCGCGCGGCGGCTCGTCGAAGCCGTGCTTCTTGAGGTCCTCGCGAACGAGGCCGAAGAGCTCCTCGGCGCGCGGCTGGAGGATCTCGCACAGCTCGCGCTTGGGCACCACCCGCTCGGCGCCGCCGGCGACGCTCGGCACCGAGATGCCCTCGTCGTCGGCGACCAGGCCGGCCAGGCAGCAGCCGCTCTTCGTCTTGATCCGCTCCGCCTCGGCGAACGGCGTGCGCAGCACCATCGCCAGGTCGTTGGTGAAGTGGCCGGCGCCGATCGGCAGCACCGCCGAGTGGAACACCTCGCCGTCGGCGAAGTAGGCGTAGTCCGAGGTGCCGGAGCCGACGTCGAGGAGCAGCACGCCGAGCTCGCGCTCGTCGGGGGTGAGCACCGCCTCGGCGGTGGCCAGCGGCTCGAAGACCATGCGGATGACCTCGATGCCGGCGCGGTTGACGCAGGTGAGGAGCGTCTTCGAGCGGGTGACGTTGCCGGTCACCAGGTGCACGTTGACCTCGAGCCGGCTACCGAGCATCCCCACCGGGTCGCCGATCCCGCCCTGCTCGTCGACCACGAACTCCTGCGGGATGGCGTGGAGGATCTCGCGGTCCGACGGCAGCGGCGCCGACTGCGCCGCCTCGAGCACCCGCTTGACGTCGGCGGCGGTGATCTCGCGGTCCTTGCGGGCGACCGAGACCATCCCCCGCGAGTTGACGCAGCGCACGTCGACCCCGGCGACGCCGACGTAGGCGCGGGAGATCTCCACGCCGGCCATCACCTCGGCCTCCTCGCTCGCCGCCTTCAACGCCTCGACGGTGGCCTCGACGTTGACGATGTTGCCCTTGCGGGTGCCGCGGTTGGGCGCGCTGCCGCGGCCGACCACCTCGAGCGCGCCCTGTCCGTCCGCCGCGCCGGCGAGGTGGCCGATCAGCACTCCCACCTTCGACGACCCGACGTCGATCCCCACGAAGTAGTCCTGCGGCTTCGCCATCAGCGCACCTTTCCGTCGTTCCGCGGCCTCAGCGCCGCGCCCGTGGTTCGGCTCCTCGTCCCGCTCATCCCGTCGTCTCCGATCCGTGCCGTCCGTCCGCCGCTCCGCCGCCCGCCGCCGGCCGCACCACCAG
>DATABP010000032.1:0-8635 GCA_036259515.1 Thermoanaerobaculia bacterium
GCACCGCCCGCGGCGCCGGCGCCGGCAGGGCCGCCGGCTCGGCCGGACGCGCCGCCGCGGCGGCCGCCTGCTCCGTCGCCCGGCGGCTGGCCGCGAGGTCGACGGCGTCGGTGCGGAGCGACGACAGCCGCCCCTCCGTCGAGGTGAAGACGACCAGCCGCCCCTTCTGCTGCCAGGCGCCGCGGGTCTCGACGCGGGTGCCGTCGCGCATCACCAGCCAGTCGGCGGCGGCGGGCAGCGCGGTCAGCGAGAGGACGGCGGCGGCGGCGAGGGCGGCGGCGCGCATCAGAACTCCTTCCAGTTGCTCTCGATCAGGCACACCGGGATCGGCGCGATGAACTGCAGCGAGGTGTCGGCGGCGACCGTCTTGATGTCGATCCGGTAGTTGGCGAACTTGCACTGCGGCGGGAAGAGCTCCTTGAGCGACTCCATCACCCGCACCATGTTCGCCGACAGGTCGTCGGCGGTGTGCTCGCCGTCCTCGTTGCCGGCGACCGCGTCCTTGGTCTGCCCCGGCTCGGCGAACGGGTTGGTGACGAAGGTGGGCGCGACGTTGAAGCGGGTCGCCACCTCGCTGTCGCCCTCGAAGAGGAGGCCGTTGCCGTTCGTGGTGTTGACCACGAAGACGTGGCTCACCCCCTGCTTCGAGCACACCTGGGACTCCTCGTCGACCTCGCAGCCGACGACCAGCGGATCGCCGTCGCCGCCCTCGATGCGCGGCACGAAGGTGGAGAACACGGTGACCCCGGAGAGGGCGAAGGCGTCGGTGATCACCCGCTCGGTCGGCGCCAGCCGCATCACCCAGCCGCCGCTCGTCACCAGGAGGTTGCTGGCCGTCGCCGGCGAGGTCAGCGGGTCGATCGGCGCCAGCGTCGACTCGTTCATCGCCCCCTCGCTCCGTGCCTCGTCGGTGGTCTCGAAACGGTCGACGAAGACGTAGAAGCGCTCCTCCGGCAGCGGGTCGGGGACGCTCCACAGGTCGTTGCGGTCGCCGGTGCCGAAGGCGAGCACGAAGTCGCCGGAGCCGGCCTGGAAGATCACCGACGGCCGCTGGAAGATCGGCCGCGGCGGCGTGCCGAGCGGCCGCGCGGTGGCGCCGTCGAAGTGGGTGTCGAACACCTTGACCGGCTGCCACACGGTGGGCGGCACGCGGGCCTTCGGGAACGTCCGCGACTCGTCCGGATCGAAGGGGCCCGCGGTGGGGTCGAAGTGGTTCACCAGCTCGAGCTGGAGCGCCGGCAGCGAGTCCTCGCCGGCGGCCACCACCGGCTCGAGATCGACGCGGTAGAGGAACCCCGCCAGCGTGCCGACGTAGATGCGGTCGAGGTAGCCGTCGCCGTTGGTGTCGACCGCCGCCGGCTCCGAGGGCGCGGCGCCGTCGAGCTCGCGCTTGTAGATCGCCTCGCCGGTCTCGACGTCGATCATGTAGAGCCAGTTCGCCGCCCGGTTCACCGGCTGCCCCTCGCGCCAGTCCCGCGCCAGGTTGAAGCTGTCCATGCCGCCGCCGACCACCGCCACGAAGACGTCCACCAGGTCGTCGTCGGCGTCCGGGGTGGTCGGATCGGGCGTCGGGTCGCAGCGGGTGCCCCCGGTCCTGCAGAGCCGGATGCGGCCGACGTTCGGGGTCGACCAGGTGTCGCCGAGGTCGGGCCGGCGGTTGCCGATCCCGTTCAGGTCGAGGATGCTGACGCCGCCGACGGTGATCTCCTGCGGCGGCTCCTCGTCGGCGATCCACACCCGGTTCGTCGCCGGGTCGAAGTGGGTGTCGGTGAACTCCCACATCACCGACGGGAAGGGCACCTCGCCGCAGCCGTCGTCGGTCGGCGGCGCCAGGATGCCGGCGTCGCCCGCGGTCAGCCCGGCGGTGCACTCGGGCACGAAGTCGCCGCTGTCGGGATGGTTGCTGCCGGAGTCCGCGGTGGTCGGGAAGAAGAGGTCCTCGTCCGGGTCGAGCTCCACCGGGTCGGGCTGGGTGACGTCGAGCGCGTAGTAGCCGCGGCCGCCCTCGCGCAGGCCGCCGATCACCACCGTCCGCCACTCGCGGTCGGTCTCCTCGGGGAAGGTCGAGCTGGCCTGGCGCAGCGGGTCGACGAAGACGTCGGCCACCGTCACCGTGCCGTCGACGTTGAAGCGGTGGCGGCCGCCGGTGCGCATCTCCCTGAGCGTCGGCAGCACCGTCCGCGGCACGAAGGCGAACAGCTCCTTGCCGGTGCCGTTGTCGAACGAGCCGAACGGGTTGAGCGCGTCGTCGACCAGCGGGGCGCCGGTCCAGTGGTCCTCGCCCTGGGTGCGGAACATGCCGGCGTCGAAGGCGTGGAGCATGCCGTCGTTGCTGCCGACGAGCAGCATCTTGCGGCGGAAGCGCTGCTTCTCGAAGAAGCAGCGGTAGCCGGGGTTGGCCGCCACGGTGCCGTCGTCGGGGTCGCACTCGGCGCCGTTGCCGTAGAGGTCGGTGGCGAAGAAGAGGGTGTTCGCCGGGGTGCCGATGACCACCGGGGTGGAGTGGAAGATGTCGCCCAGCACCAGCTCGTGGGTGACCTCCAG
Source organism: Thermoanaerobaculia bacterium (assembly GCA_036259515.1). Lineage (GTDB taxonomy): Bacteria > Acidobacteriota > Thermoanaerobaculia > Multivoradales > JBCCEF01 > DATABP01. Next base: position 2,545 of record DATABP010000032.1, read on the forward strand.
CGGCGGGTCGACGTCGGTGTTGCGCTCGGTGCCGGTCTTGACCCGCAGCGCGAAGTCGATCACCGCGTTGGCCTCGTTCTGCGCCGCCGTGTTGAGGGAGCTGGAGTCGTCGCCGGCGAAGCTCAGCCCGAGAGCGCGCCAGAGGTCGAACCGGGTGCTCCGCGAGTTGGGCGCGGCGATGCTCAGCGGCTCGAACAGCCGCATGTTGAGCGGCCACTCGCCGGCCTCGTCGGGCTGGCGGGCGTAGAACACCCGCCGCCGCGCGACGTCGGCGAGGTCGAGGAAGTCGACCGGCGTGGCGGGGTCGCCGTCGTCGGCCGGCACCTGCTTCTCGAGCAGGATCTCGCCGGCGTCCCACAGGTGGCAGCCCTGCGTCGGATCGTCGGTCGAGATCGCGCCGGTGCCGTCGCACTTCTGCTCGGTCAGCGGGATGCCCGCCGAGCTGACCGGCAGCGGCTTCAAGAAGGCGTGGACGCTGCCCTTCCACACCGGCGTGTCGTTGAACGGCAGGAAGCTGGTGAGGAAGATCTTCTGCTCGACGGTCGCCTGCACCGAGGGCACGGCGGCCGAGGCGAACGAGCGGGCGGTGGTGCGGATCTGGCCGAGCAGCGCCTCGAGCACCTGGCGCAGGTGCTCCTGGCTCTCCACGTTGACGCACTCGCCGCCGCCGGCGCGCACGATCGAGTGCAGCCCGCCGCCGCTGTTGCAGCCGCGCGGGTTGCCGACGTTGAGCGCCCAGGTGACCATGTTCGCCGAGTTCTTGAGGTTGCCCACCGAGCCGTTGGCGTCCTGGCCGGCGACGTTGTCCTCGCCGTCGCCGATGACGATCAGGAAGTTGCGGCGGCAGCCGAAGGAGGTGTCCTTGGCGCAGGCGATCTGGCTCCAGCCCTCGGAGAAGCGCTCGTTCTGGCCGCCGAAGGTCGACTCGCGGCACTTGTTGCTGCCCTGGCCGGTGCTGCCCAGGTACCAGCAGCGGACGTCGGTCAGCGCGCGGGCGAGCGGGCTGACGTCGGCGGCGACGAGCGGCACGTCGGCGTCGAGGAGCGGCAGGGCGCCGCCCACCGGCGCGTTGCCGAAGTGCCGGGCGACGCGGAAGTCGCCCAGGGTGGAGAGCCCGGAGTCGAACTCCGGGTCGAGCCGGGTGAGGAGCTCGTTCCTGCGGGTGAAGGTCCAGTCGAAGGGGATCATGTCCCCCATCTCCAGCGCGCGCCCGCCGCCGCCGGGACCGACCACCGTCTGCTGGGTCGGCTTGACGCGAGCGGCGGCGGCGAGCGGCACGCAGTCGGGATCGCCGACCGGCAGGCAGTAGTCCGCCTCGAAGAAGTTCGACGCGATCACCGCGTCGTTGAAGGCCGAGTCGTCGGTGAGGAAGCCGGAGTCGAAGTTCCCCTCCCAGCCGAAGCCGGTGTGCGGGTGGTTCTCGAAGCGCGCCCGGCTGACCACGTCCGAGTGCTCCCACAGCGCCATCGTCGACTCGCTCCCCTCGCCGGGGGCCCAGGTCTCCTGGTTGACGTAGAAGAACTGGTTGAGCTCCGTGTCGAGCCGCAGGTTGCGGCGCAGGGTGAAGTTGACGGCGGCGGCGAACGGGTCGGCGGTGGTGCAGCCGGTGAGCCGCCGCAGCCGGAAGAGGACGTGGAGGTTGTCCTGGCCGAGCTGGGCGTTGGGCAGCGGGTTGCCCGCGGAATCGACCTCCGGCCGGTTGCCGGGACGCTCGATCGACAGCAGGAAGCGGGTGTTGCCGTTGCCGGCGATCCAGAACCAGGTCGGCGTGCTGCCCGCCGGGCTGATCGCCAGGCTCTCCACGCGGTCGCGCTCGCCGGGATCGGCGAGGTCGAGCGGCGCGGCGCAGGTGCCGGCGACGACGCGGCCGCCGACCACGGTCGGCGGGAACGGCGGCCCGAAGGTCAGCAGGTCGGCCTCGGCGACGAGGTCGCCGTCGGCGTCGAAGACGCCGATCTCGCTGACCCGGGTGTCGCGCTGCGGCGCGTTGGTGTCGGAGGGATCGAAGGGGATCGGGTCGCCGTCGGCGTCGACGCGGGGGATGGCCACCAGCCGGGTCAGCCGCGAGCCGTCGGCGTCGAGGTCCTGGGTGTCCGCGCGCGGAAAGGCGATCGGCCACTGGCTGGCGTCCGGCAGCGGGACCTCGTTGTAGTACAGCCAGTGCTTGGCGACGGCGTGGACGCCGTCCTGGTTGAAGCCGGCGAAGCCGAAGTGGACGTCGTCGACCTCCCGGAGCACGTTGAACAGCGCCTGCTTCGCCTGGTAGAGGCGGGAGTCCGGGCCGTCGGCGCCGCCGGGGGCCCACTCGTCGCGCCCCATCTTCATCGCCATCGAGGCCGAGGTGTCGAGGACGATGAAGAGGTACGGCTTGGCGCTGTCGAAGCGCAGGAGGTCGCGGTCGTCGGCCGCCGCCGGCGACAGGAGGGCGGCGACCAGGCCGAGGGCGGCGACGCCGGCGGCGGCGTTGAGCCGGCGGTGGCGCGGCGGCGCCGGTCGGCGCGGTGCGTGGGTGCGGTGGCGCATGGGACTTCCTCCTCGTCCTTCCTCGACCGTCTCAGAACCGGAGCTTCGCGAGCTCGTCCGGATGGGTGAGCGCCTCGAACGCCTCGGGCGTCTGGCGCCACGGCTGGACCTCGATCATCGAGCTCAACGTCTTCTGCGCCAGCGGCGTGCCGAGCGCCCCGCGGCGGCGCACCGCGGTGGCGGTCACCGCGTGGTTGATCGACCGGAACGAGCGCTCGTTGTAGGTCCCGACCTGGTTGATCTCGCAGAGGTTGCAGGGGGCGTCGAGGATCGGGAAGAAGGGCGACACCTCGACCTCGAAGCCCAGCCCGGCGAAGCGGGCGCCGGCGTCGGCCAGCGAGTAGGTGGTCGCCGAGTAGTCGGCGTTGGTCAGCGCGCGGGCGGTCGACGCGGCGATCCCCGAGTTGGCGGCGTAGAACAGGCGCTGCTGCACGCGCTCGTTGGCGCCGATCTGCATCTCGCTCTGGGTGATCAGCGCCAGCGACAGGCCGACCAGCGTCAGCACCACCAGCACGAGGAGCGCGGCGACGTAGGCGCTGCCGGACTCGCCGGCGCGGCGGGCAGGACGGGCGCGGAGGGCTCGGGGCTCGGGCATCACAGGTTCCTCAGGTCGACGACGGTGCGCATCTGGCGGCGGTGGAAGCGGCGCGCCCACTCCTCGTTGAGCCGGGCGAAGGGCGACGCCGAGTAGTCCTTGTCCTCGATCGTCGCCAGCTCCTCGCCCTCGTAGTAGGGCTCGGCGCGGTCGGTGCGCACCAGGGTGTTGATGCGCAGGTAGTAGAGGGGCGAGCCGCCGAACGCGTTCCACTTGCCGTCGGCCGGGTTGTCGCCGGCGGCGTTGAACAGCCACTCGTCGGCGGCGTCGGCGCCGTCGGCGGCGACCTCCTCGATCATCTCGTCGCCGTCGTGGTCGATGCCGAGCGCCGTCTGGAGGTCGAGCACGTTGTCGGCGATCACCTGGGTCAGGCTGGCGGTCTGCCGCTGGTAGGCGACGTCGGTGTTCGGGTAGAGGCGGGCGCGCACCAGCTCCGGCACGAGCAGGCTGTCGGCGTCGCCCGCCACCTCGCGCACCTCGCGGACGTAGAACCGGTACTCCTCGAGGAGGCCGGCGTAGGCGACCGTCTCGAGGGTCGCCGGGAAGGCGCCGCCGCGCGACAGCGCCGCGTACTGGGCCGAGAAGTCGCCGCCGGTGACCTGGAACTGGAGGGTCGCCTCGGTGACCTCGCCGCCGCCGTCGACGAAGGTGCCGCCGGGGACCAGCTCGACCACCGCCCAGTCGCCGAGCGGGCTGACCAGGAGCAGCGCCTCGGGATGGGTGCCGCCGGTGGCGTTCCCCACCGCCTGGATGGCGTCGCGGACGGCCTCGAGCGGCTGCGGCGCGCCGGTCGGCGACCGCGACAGCAGGGTCAGCGAGCCGGTCGGGTCGCCCGCGGTGTAGGAGAAGGCGCCGCTCGCCGGGTTGACCTGGTAGATCGGCGAGTCGAAGACGCCGCGCACGGTGACGACGTCGGTGCCCTCGAGCACCGGGGCCGAGTCGTCGCCGGCGATCAGCGTGCCGGCCGGCGCGTTGTTGAGGAGCTCGACCGCGACGCCGCCGGGGAGCGGGCGGGCGCCGTCGCGGGTCGGCAGACCGCCGCGCCCGGCCATCCGCACCATGCGCACCAGCGTCTGCTGGGCGACGCGCAGCGACTGCTGCATCTCGGCGACGTGGGTCTGGGTGCGCGCGGTGCGGCCGGTCATGTCGAAGAGCGCCAGCACGGCGATCAGCACCAGCGCGGTCAGGAGCAGGGTGACCAGCATCTCGGCGACGGTGAAGCCGGCCTCGGCGCGGCGGGCACGGGCCGGCGCGGCCGGGCGGGGACGGAACGGACGGGGAGCGGTCACCGGCATCTCCTACTGCGCCTTGAACAGCCGCACGGTCAGGCCGCGGCCGCGGCCGAGCGGGCCGTTGCCGCGGGCGCTCGCCACCTCGACCTCGATCTCCTTGATCTGGACCGAGCCCGCCGGCGTGCCCCCCGGGAGCGGCGTCTCGTCGTCGTCGAGGAGGTCGTTGACGTTGAACTGCCGCACCTGCGTCCGCCGCCGCCAGAGGACGTCCTCGCCGGAGACGAGCGACGCGGGGTCGAGCCAGCGCTCGCGCTGCCGCGTCCACACCTCCTCGCGCACCAGCTCGGTGGCGCCGTCCGGCACGGTGAGGAGCGCGTGGTCGAAGGGGAGCTGGTAGAGCTCCTCGGCGCCGGCGGTCGCCATGTTGGCGAGCGAGGTCGAGTCGGCGCCGGCGCGGTTCGAGGCCATCGCGCGGGTGAAGAGCGGCAGCACCCCGAGCGCGACGACGAGCAGGATCAGCGAGGCGAGGATCGTCTCGATCAGCGAGAAGCCGGCGGCGCGGCGCCGCGGTCCCTGGGGGGCCTTCACTTCCATTCCCACGACTTGCCTCCCTCCCCGTTGGCGCGCCAGGTGCCGTCCGCGGGGTCGTACTTGTAGAGCGCCACGCGGCCGGTGGCGCGCGGCTCGATGCGGACCTCGAGGTAGTTGCCGCGGACGTCGGCGAAGAAGAACGAGCCGGTGTCGCGGATCGAGCCGTCGGGATCGAACACCGCCTTCGCCTCGCCGCCGACGCCGGTCAGCCCGCTCGTCCCCGGCGCGCTCGACGGGCCCTCGTTGGCCACCTCGTCGTCGAGCGGCTGGCGGCCGATCTCGAAGTCGGTGGCGCGGAAGGGCTGGCCGGCGACCGGGTTGAAGAGGCCGTCCGGCGGGTCGGTGAGGCCGGGGCCGTGGAGGTCGGCGAAGGCGAGGAAGTCGCCGCCGTCGCGCTCGACCACCGCCGGCAGGCCGCGGGTGAGCGCCTCCTGGCGGGCGCGGCGCAGGAGCAGCGTCAGCTCGCGCGCCTCGCCCTCCAGGCGCTGGCGGGCGACGAGGTCGAGCAGCGCCGGGATGCTCAAGGTGAGCACCAGCGCCGCGATGGCGAGCACCACCAACAGCTCGACCAGGGTGAACCCCCGCGCCGAGCGCGGCATTTGGGTACGCATGGCGGGAGGCGGAAGAGCAATTCGGACGCCAGCCCGCCGCCGAGCGGCCTCGGCAGCCGGAAGTGGCGCTGCTGCCAGGACTTCCAAGGACGATGGCGCGCGCCCGCCGTTCGCTCGCCGCCCGCCGATCTGTTACCGATCGAAACCGTTCTGTCAGACCGGCAGCCGCACCACGGCGCGGGTGCCGCCGCCCTCGCGCTCCTCGAGCCGCACCGAGCCGCCGTGGAGTCCGACGATGCGGTGGGTCAGCGCCAGCCCGAGGCCGATGCCGCCGGGCCGGGCGGTGACGAAGGGGTCGAAGAGGCGGCCGGCGAGCTCCGCCGGCAGCCCCGGGCCGCGGTCCTCGACGACGATCTCCAGCCCGTCGGCGGCGCGCCGCAGCCGCACCTCGATCGGCGCCGCCGCCGCGCCGCCCGCCGCGGTCGCCTGCACCGCGTTGTGGAGCAGGTTGCGGAGCGCCCGCTCGAGGAGCTGCGGGTCGCCGCGCAGCACGGTGTCGCCGGCGCCGCCGTCGTCGACCCGCACCGGCGCGCCGGGCT
>DATABP010000033.1:0-1587 GCA_036259515.1 Thermoanaerobaculia bacterium
CTCGCGGTGGGCGAGCGCCGCGCGCCACACGGCGGCGGCGGACCCGGCCTCGGCGAGGTCGCCCTCGCGGGCGGCGACCAGCGCCGGCCAGTCCGGGCAGCGGGCGGCGAGCGGACCGCTCACGCCTCGGCCTCCCAGCCCTCGCCGCGCGGCGCGTACTCGGGGTAGCGGGCGACCAGCTCGCGGCGCAGGATCTTCCGCGCGTTGAAGAGATGGTTGCGCACCGTCGACTCGCGGCAGCCGACGACGTCGGCCACCTCCTGCGACGACAGCCCCTCGACCTCGCGCAGCAGGAACACCGCCCGCTGCTTGTCGGTCAGCTCGCCGGCCAGCTCGTGGAAGATGCCCATCACCTCGGCCTGGCGGAGCGGCGCCGAGGAGCCCTCGATCGCCAGGTCGGCAACCTGGCGCAGGTGGCGGCGCACCGGCTCGGTGCCCCGCTCCCGGCTCTTCCGCGAGCGCAGGTGGTCGATCGCCAGGTTGCTGGCGATGCGGTAGATCCAGGTGTTGGGGCTCCACCGCTCGTCGAAGCGGGCGCGGTGCTCCCAGATGCGGAAGAAGGTCACCTGCACCACGTCGCGCGCCTCTTCGAGGTCGCCCAGGATGCGGTAGACCATCTGCACCAGGGGGCCGGTCTTGCGCTCGATCAGCTCGTCGAGCGCCGCCTCGTCGCCGGTGGCGAGCGACAGCAGGAGGTCGCGGTCGCTGGCGTCGGCGAGGCGGGCGCGGTGGCGGCTGGCGGAGTAGGCGAGCTCGGGCATTCGGTTCTCCGTCGGTTCTATACGGCCGGCGCCGCCGCGCCGTCCAACCGGCCGATTATACTCCCCCGCCCCGGCACCGCCCGGGCGGCGGCGGCCGCCCTCCCCGCGCGGACGCCCCCGGCCGCGAACCCATGTGGTGGCTCTATCAGCTCACCGTCGTCCTCGTCCTGGCGCTCGCCGGGCCTTTCCTGCTCGCCGCCCGCGGGCGCCACTACCTGCCCACCCTCGCCGGCCGTTTCGGCCTCTCGCTGCCGGCGGCGCCGGACGGCGGCCGGCCGCTGTGGATCCACGCGGTCTCGGTCGGCGAGGCGGCGGTGGCGGCGACCCTGGCGCGGGCGCTGCCGGGCGGGCCGCTGGTGGTCACCACCATCACCCCGACCGGCCAGGAGCGGGCGCGCGCCGCCTTCCGCTCCCGCCCCGCCACCGCCGTCGCCTACCTGCCCTTCGACCTCGCGCCGCCGCTCGGCCGCTTCCTCCGCCGCTTCGACCCCGCCGCCCTGGTGCTCGTCGAGGGCGACTACTGGCCGCTCCTCCTCTCCCGCGCCCGGCGGCGGGGGATGCCGGTGGCGGTGGTCAACGGCCGGATCGGCGACCGGAGCTTCCGGCGGCTCTCGCGCTGGCGCCGGCTGGCCCGGCTCCTCTTCGCGCCGGTCGACCGCTTCGCGGTGCAGAGCGAGGAGGACGGGCGGCGGCTCGTGGCGCTCGGCGTCCCCGACGACCGGGTGACGGTGACCGGCAACCTCAAGTACGACGCCCCCGAGCCGCCGCCGGTGCCGGAGCTGGCGGCGGCGCTCCGGGCGCTGGCGGCGGGGCGGCCGCTCCTCGT
>DATABP010000034.1:0-2161 GCA_036259515.1 Thermoanaerobaculia bacterium
GCGGCGAGCGCCTCGGCGGCGGCGCCGGCGGCGGTGGCGTGCGGCGGCGAGTCGGCCGCCGTTTCGACCTCGGGTCCGGGGCCGGCGGTCAGGGTGGTAGAGCGGTGCATCGGACCTCGAACGTGCTCTCGGTTGCTGGAATCGACCGCCTCCCGGGGGAGGTCGGGCGACGGGCGGCCGTGGTCCAGTGGACGGACCCCGGCCGGCGCGGACGCGCGGGGGCTGGATCAGCCCTCGTTCGTCTTCGAGCGGGGGAGCTGGTTCGAGGTGCGGTCGCGTCCGCGCGGGTTCGAGCGCTTCGCCACCAGCACCGGGCGGGCGGCGGCGAGGCAGGCGGACAGCGGTTGGAAGAGCTTGACCTTCTGGACCCGCTGCAGCAGCCGGTCGACCGACTTGACGTACGGGTGCGCGAGCTCCGGCAGGCGCGTCAGGAGAAGCGACTTGGCGAGGCTGCGGGCGAGGAGGAAGAACAAGTCGGGAGTCTCGGTCTGCGGGTCCCTGGTGGCCCGAAAGCATAGCAGCTTCCGGCGCCTGCGAGCGACAACCGGAGCGGCGGCCCGGAATTCCCGTCCGGGGGCGGCCGCGGCCGGCGTAGGATCGCTGCCGCATGACTCTACGCCTCCACCAGATCGACGCTTTCACCGAGCGCCCGTTCGCCGGCAACCCGGCGGCCGTGTGCCTGCTCGACGCGCCGCGCGACGAGCGCTGGATGCTGGCGGTGGCGGCGGAGATGAACCTCTCGGAGACGGCGTTCCTCGTCCGCCGCGGCGGCGACGGGGAAGACGCGGACGGCTTCGACCTCCGGTGGTTCACGCCCGCCTGCGAGGTGGACCTCTGCGGCCACGCCACCCTCGCCTCGGCGCACCGGTTGTGGGAGGGCGGCGAGCTCGCGGCCGGCGAGGAGGCGCGCTTCCACACCCGGAGCGGCTTGCTGACCGCGCGGCGCGGCGGCGACGGCTGGATCGAGATGGACTTCCCCGCGCGGCGGCCGCGGGAGGTCGAGCCGCCGGCGGGGCTCGCCGAGGCGCTCGGCGCGCCGGTGCGCTGGACGGGCGCCGGTGGCGACGACCTCCTCGCGCTCCTCGACGACGAGGCGGCGGTGCGCGGGCTGGCGCCGGACCTCGGCGCGGTGGCGCGGCTGCCCGTGCGCGGGCTGATCGTCACCGCCGCTGCCGATCCCGGCGCCGATCACGACTTCGTCTCCCGCTTCTTCGCCCCGGCGGTCGGCGTGCCGGAGGACCCGGTGACCGGGTCGGCGCACTGCTGCCTCGGGCCGTTCTGGGCCGCGCGGCTGGGGAGGGAGGAGGTCGTCGGCTTCCAGGCCTCGGCCCGCGGCGGCGTGGTGCGGGTGCGGCCGCGGGAGGACCGCGTCACCCTGGCCGGACGCGCGGTGACCGTGCTGGTGGCCGAGCTGACGGCGGAGGCGGGGAAGGTCCCCGCGCGGTGAGCGTCGCCGCGTCCGAGGAGGCGCCGCGGCGGCGCGCGCCGTCCCCGCCGCCCGACCGGCTCTCCCTCCCCGCCGCCCGCCGCGTCGCGCTCGCCGCCCAGGGGTTCGCCCGCCCGCGGCCGGCCGGGCGCGTCCACCGTGGCCATCTGTGGCGCCTCGTCGAGCGGCTGGCGCTCCTCCAGCTCGATTTCGTCAACGTGCTGGTGCCGTCGCACTACCTCGTCCCGTTCTCGCGGCTGGGGCCGTACGACCGCCGCCTCCTCGACCGCCTCGCCGCCGGCCGCGACTTCACCGAGCAGTGGGCGCACGAGGCGTCGCTGGTGCCGGTCGAGGCGTGGCCGCTCCTCGCCCACCGGCGGGCGGAGTTCCGCGCTCGGCCGTGGGGCTTCGCGCGCTTCCTCGACGAGCGGCCGGAGTACGTGGCGCGGGTGCTCGACGAGGTGCGCCGCCGCGGGCCGCTGTCCGCCGACGAGCTGCCGGAGCCGGAGGAGGGCCCGACCTACCTCGAGCACTCCTGGTTCGGCAGCCCCCGCCGCGCCGTGCTGGAGACGTTCTTCGGTCGCGGCGTCCTCGCGGTGACCGAGCGGCGCGATTTCGTCCGCCGCTACGACCTCGCCGAGCGGGTGGTGCCGGCCGAGCACCTCGCCCGCCGCGTCGAGCCCGCCGCCGCCGAGCGCGAGCTCCTGCGCCGCGCCGCCCGCGCCGCCGGCGTGG
>DATABP010000035.1:0-6251 GCA_036259515.1 Thermoanaerobaculia bacterium
CGTGGCGAGCGGCACGCCGCCGAACCGCATGCCCAGCCGCGACCAGCGGGTGACGCAGTGGACGTCGACCGCCGCCTCGACCTGCGGCAACGCCCGCAGCTCGTCGAGGCCCCACTGCCGCGCCTCGGCCACCAGCCCCTCGACCGACACCCGCCAGGGCGCCCGGTCGACGCGCGGCGCGCGCTCGCCCACCACCGGCCACTTCCCCGGCGCGGCGAGCGCCTGATGGGGCGGCAGCCGCCCGGCGATCCCCTCCTCCCGCTCTCGTCCGGTCATCGCCCCATTATGCCCGCCGCCGGCCGGCCCGCTAGACTCCTCGCCGATGCCCTGGATCCGCACCGTTCCGCCCGACGAGGCCGAGGGCGAGCTCGCCCGCCACTATCGGGCCGCGACCGAGCGCGCCGGCCGGGTGTGGAACGTCGTCTCGCTGATGAGCCCCAACCCGCGGGCGCTCGACGCCTCGATGGGGATGTACCGGGCGCTCTTGCACGGCGAGTCGCCGCTGTCGCGCGGCCAGCGCGAGATGATCGCCGTCGTCGTCTCGGCGACCAACCACTGCGTCTACTGAACGCGCGCCCACGCCCACGACCTCCGGGCCGAGGTCGCCGACTTCGGGATCGCCGACGCCGCCGCGGCCGACGACTTCGTCCACCGCGTGGCCGCCGACTGGCGCACCGCCCCGCTCTCCCCCGCCGACCGCGCGCTCGCCGCCTACGCCGAGAAGCTCACCCGCACCCCCGCGGCGATGACCGCCGCCGACCTCGACGCCCTCCGCCGCCACGGCCTCGGCGACCGCGCCCTCCACGACGCCACCCAGGTCGCCGCCTACTTCAACTACGTCAACCGCCTCGCCGACGCCCTCGGCATCGACCCCGAGCCCGGCATCCCCGCCTGGGGCGAGCCGACCTCTACACCTCGCTGACGTCGAACTGCTCGTGGTGCAGCCCGGCGTCGCCCTGGATCAGCACCCGCGTCCCCAGCGTCCCCTCGAGCTCGTCGAGGATCGCCCGCTCCTCGCGCTGGAGCGCCTCGGCCACCGCCGGGTGGACGCGCAGCAGGAGCTCGCCGCCGTTGGCGGGCCGCGGGCCGCCGAGGATCTGCTTGCGCAGCTCGAGGCACAGCGTGGTGATGCTCTTGATCCGCCCCCGCCCGTCGCAGTACGGACAGGGCTGGGTGAGCAGGCGATCGAGGTTGGCGCGGCTGCGCTTCCTGGTGATCTCGACCAGCCCGAACTCGGAGATGGTCAGCACCTTGGTCTTCGCCCGGTCGCGCCCGAGCTCCTCCATCAGCCGCGCGAACACCTCGTCGCGGTGCGCCTGCTCGACCATGTCGATCAGGTCGATGACGATGATGCCGCCGAGGTCGCGCAGGCGGATCTGGCGGACGATCTCGCGCACCGCCTCGAGGTTGGTCTGGAGCACCGTGTCCTCGAGGTTGGTGCGGCCGACGAAGCGGCCGGTGTTGACGTCGATCGCCACCAGCGCCTCGGTGGGGTTGATGACGATGTAGCCGCCCGACTTGAGCCACACCCGGCTCTCGAGCGCCGCCTCGATCTGCTGCTCGATGCCGAACTGCTCGAAGAGCCGCGCGTCCTGCTGGTAGAGCTTGACCTTGCCGACCAGCTCGGGATGGACCTCGTCGAGGAACTCGACGATCCGCGCGTAGGTCTCCTCGCCGTCGACCAGGAGCACCGAGAGGTCCGCCGACATCAGGTCGCGCACCACGCGGAGCGCCAGGTCGAGGTCGCGGTGGAGGAGCGCCGGGGCGGCGGCGCGGCCGGCGCGCTGGCGGATGCGCGCCCACAGCGCGTCGAGGTACTCGAGGTCGTGCTCGAACTCCTCGCGGCCGCGGTCCTCGCCGACCGTGCGCACGATCAGCCCCTCGGCGAGCCGCTTCTCCTCGGCCATCTCGCGCACGAGCGTCGAGAGGCGCGAGCGCTCGGCGTCGTCCTCGATCCGCCGCGACACCCCGACGTGGCGCACCGTCGGCAAGAGGACCAGGTAACGCCCGGGAAGCGTGACGTGGGTGGTGATCCGCGCCCCCTTGTTGGGCAGCGGGTCCTTGACCACCTGGACGATGATCTCCTGTCCGCCCTTCAGGAGGTCGGAGATCGACGGCTGCCCGTCGCCCGACGCCGCGGCCTCGCGCACCTCCTCGTCGTCGAGCTCCAGCTCCTCGACCGTCGAGCCGCTCTCGACCACGTCCGAGACGTAGAGGAAGGCGTCGCGCTCGAGGCCGACGTCGACGAAGGCCGCCTGCATCCCCGGCAGCACGCGCGTCACCCGCCCCTTGTAGACGTTGCCGACCAGGCCGCGGTGGCGGTGGCGCTCGACGAAGATCTCGGTCAGCCGGTCGTCCTCGAGCACCGCGATCCGCGTCTGGTGCGGATCGGACTCGACGAGCATCTTGTGTCCTTCGACGCTCATCCGGCCGCCTCTCCGCCGTCTCCGCCGAGCGCGGCGGCGAGCAGGCGGTGGAAGTGGTGCACGCCCCGCTCGTGCGCCGGCGAGTAGCGGCCGCGGCGGTAGAGCCGCGAGCGGACGCCGACCTGGACGCTCTCCACCACCTCCTCGTCCTCGCGCTCGACGCGGTCGAGCGAGGCGGAGACGACAGACGCCGCCGGCCCCGCCGGGTCCCAGGCGTAGGTGAGGAACGACACCTTGGTGCGCTCCGGACCGAGCGGCTGCACCAGGTTGACCGACAGCCCCCACGGGTAGACGTTGACCATCAGGTTGGGGAAGAGCCAGAAGTAGTAGGCGGCGATGCGCTGGCCGCGGTCGGGCGAGCCCGCCGGCAGATCGAACACCTCCTCGGCGCCGCGCGCGACGCCGATCTGCACGCTCGACCGCGGGAAGAGCTCGGTGCGGTAGGCGGCCACGTCGAGCGCCGCCGCGAGGTCGCCGTGGACGAAGGGGACGTGGAAGCCCTCGAGGTAGTTGTCGCAGTAGAGCGCCCAGTGGGCGCGGACCAGGTAGTCGCGGGAGCGCTCGGGGAGGAAGGTCGCCTCGTCGACCGGCAGCCAGCCGACCCGCGCCTCGAGCGGGGCGATCAGCTCCTCGAGCGGGAACGCCGGGTCGAGCGAGGCGAAGAGGAACTGCCGCCAGCCGCCGAGCGCCAGCCGCGGCAGGTCGTCGGCCGGCGTCGGGAACCCCTCGGCCCCCTCGAAGCCCGGCATCGACAGGAACCGCCCGTCGAGGCCGAAGCGGCGGCCGTGGTAGCGGCAGCGGAGCGCCGTCTCCACGCCCGGGCCGTCGCACACCCGCGCGCCGCGGTGGGTGCAGACGTTGGAGAGCGCGTGCAGCCGGTCGTCGCGGTCGCGGGTGACCACCACCGGCTCGTCGAGGCAGCCCGGCAGGAGCACCAGCGGCCACACCGCGCCGGGCACCCGCACCCGCTCGTCGTCGCCCAGCCAGTGCCAGGCGCGGGCGAAGACGCGCTCCGTCTCCAGCGCGTGGAGCGCGGGGTGGCCGTAGAAGGCGCCGGGCAGGGTCTCGGCGCGGGCGATCTCCGGCGCCGGCGCGAAGCCGGACGGGAGCACGGAAGGGGCGGAGTCGGGGAGGCGGCGCATCGGCGGCGCGATTGTAGCCGGCGCGCCGCCGCGGCAGTGCCGTCGACCGGAGCGGCGCCGTCTACCGCAACAGCACCTCGTCGGCCGCGCCGGTGACGTCCCACACCCGCCGGTGGTGCTCGACGTAGCGGCCGAGCACCCGCTCGACGTAGCCGCGGGTCTCGGCGAAGGGCGGCACGCCGCCGAAGCGCTGCACGTTGCCCGGGCCGGCGTTGTAGGCGGCGAGCGCCAGCTCGAGGTCGCCGTCGTAGACGTCGAGGAGATCGCGCACGTAGCGGCTGCCGACGTCGAGGTTGGCGACCGGGTCGAGGAGGTCGGTGACCCCGTAGAGCTCCCCGGTCGACGGCAGCACCTGCATCAGCCCGAGCGCGCCCTTGGGCGACGTCGCCTCCGGCCGGAAGCCGGACTCGACCTCGACCACCGCGGCGACCAGCAGGCTGTCGACGCCGTGGCGGTCGGCGGCGCGGAAGATCAGCCGCCCGTAGGGCAGCGCCTCGACGAAGCCGCGGCGCGCCTCGTGGGCGGTGTAGGAGCGGAACAGGTCGAAGCCGCGGCGGCTGTCGCGGAGCGCCGCGGCGAGGTCGCCGGGGGTGACCAGGATGAGGTTGCGCTCGCCGGCCACCCAGTCGGCCAGCTCCTGGAGCGCGCTGACCTCCTCGAGCGGCGGCGGCGGCGGCAGCGGCCCGGGAGTGGCCGGGTCGGACGGGGTGGAGCGGAGGATCAGGACGAGGAACAGGAGCGTGGCGAGGGCCACGGCGGGGGCGCGATGGCGTCTCCTCGGCATCATTCGGCTCTCCTCTCTCCGGCCGCGACGGCCTGGATCGCGGGGCCGGCGCGCCGGGCTGGCGCGTCCGACCGGATGCAGCAGGCCGCTTCCGCCCGCGCCGCCCACGAGGGGGGCGAAGGCACGGAATCGGTCCGGAAGACGGGAAGGATGCATGCAGGTCCCGTACCGAAGTCGGTGCGGAGGGACCTGGCGGAAGGCTCGGATACGGTGGCTGCGAGTCCTCGACCGGCCGCGGCCGGATCAGGTCGTCAGTTGTCGGAGGCGGAGGCGGCGGCGCGCCGCGCCTGCCGCCGTGCGGAGCCGCGCAGGCCCTGCTCCTCGACGTCGATGCCCAGCCGGCTGACCATGTTGCGCAGCGTGTTGCGGTGGACGCCCAGGCCGCGCGCGGAGCGCCCCAGGCTGCCCTCGGTGGCGCGCAGCGAGGCGAGCACGAACTGCTTGTCGAACTCCCGCCGCGCCTGCTCGAGGGTGACCCCGTGACGGACCAGCTCGCTGACGAGCCGGCACAACTGTCCGTTCAGGGTCTCTTCCGCCACGGGCTCCACCTCGCGAAACGGCGACCCTATCGGAAGCCGGGCGAGCCGGTCAACCGCGTCGCGGGCGCCGCGGCCGGCTACGGCCGGCCGGGGTTGCGCTCCAGCCGGTCGCCGACGTAGACGGTGTGGCGCGAGGAGAGGATGCGCGCCACCGAGGAACGCTCGTGGACCGCCAGAACCGCCAGCTCGCCGAGCACCACCGGGGGCAGGCCGGGGCGGTTCACCCGGTAGATGGTGAAGAAGTCGCCGGGCACCACGTCGTCGGCGGCGCCCTGGTCGATGTAGACCAGGGAGTCCTGCGCCATCGCGATGACCTCGTCCTCGCCGCGCAGGATGACCGGCGCCTCCTCCAGCCTCGCGGCGGGCGGCGGCAGGTTGACCGGGCGCAGGGCGCCCACCCGGCCGAGCGGCACCGGCTCGGGGACGAACGGCTCGAGCAGGGAGCCGACCGGGATCGGGTCGCAGGCGTGGACGATCTCGGCGATCGCGGTGTCGGCCTGCACCGACAGCACCTGCAGGCGGCCGAGGTGGCGGTAGAAGCGGCCGATCACGCGGCCCTCGAGCGGGTGGCGCACCAGCCCCTCGGGGAGCACCGCGGCGAACTGCTCGCCGGGCTCGAGGCCGGCGGCGCGGCCGCCGTCGAGGTAGACGATGTCGCCGTTCATCAGCCCCACCTTGAGGGTGCGGGCGCCGAAGCGCTCGCCGCGCTCGACGAAACCGGGCTCGTAGGAGGCGTAGAGCCCCATCCCCGGCACCTGCACCTCGTACTCGGAGCCGATGATCGCGTGCGGGAACTCGCGCTCGGGACGGGCGATGTAGCCGCTGCAGTAGAGGTCGCTCTCGGTGCCCAGCGGCACCGGCGCGCCGGCCGCCTCGGCGGCGGTGAGGATGCCGTCGCCCGGCTCCTCGACCGTCTCGGCCGGCGGCGCCGGCTCGTCGGGGGTCACCGCCAGCTCGGCGAGGTCCTGCACCTCCTCGACCTGAACGCCGACCACCAGCGGGTCGCCGGGGTAGATCCAGTGGGCGTCGAGGATGTAGCGGTTCTGCTCCCAGAGCTGCGGCCACAGGTACGGGTCGCCGTAGAAGCGGCCGGCGAGCGCCCACAGCGTGTCGCCCGGCTGGATGACGTGGACCTCGGCGCCCGGCGGCGGCACCGGCGGGTCCCAGGCGGTCCAGTGGCCGTCGACGAGGTGGAGGTCGCGGGGCGGCGTCTCGGCGGCGCCGGCGGGCAGCGCCATCGCGAGCGAAACGGCGAGCGCCGCGGCGAGCGTCAGCAGCGGGACCGCCGTCAGGCGATGCCGCCGCGCGAGCTTCCGATCGTCGAGAACCATGACCGCTCCCCCCCTGGCGCCGTCCGCCC